>DASUCX010000062.1:0-22728 GCA_036275855.1 Rhabdochlamydiaceae bacterium | reverse complement strand
ATGAATTGCTAAACCTTAGCGGCGGAAAAACAGCCATAAAGTTTGCTTGTGAAACAGTCGTGCCTTTGAATGTTAGAGGAGGAGCCAAAAAGTAAATGAGAAAGATGCTTAAATTCTTTTCATTGTTTTTTATGGTTGTATTTGTCTCTCTTGCAGCTGAATCCGCAACGGATGAAAATCAATTTCTGTCAACAGTCAAAGAAAAATATCAGTTAACTGTCACTGAGGTCGATCCGGAACATCATTGCTTTAAGCTTTCGAATAAGCTGATTTGTAATCTTACCAAAAGAAGATTGAAAGCAGATGCGCTTCCTGTCGTGGGAGATGTCATCAGGCTTTGTCCTATGTCAAGATCTTGCGATCGTCGATTGAGCCATATCGAACAGGGGGAGCTAACTGTTTTTATTAAAAGTGAAGATGTAATACCGACTAAGTCAATCATCGGTGTTTGGATTTCTGGCGAGGATGAATATCCAATGGTTCTGCACGATGTAGTGCGCATCAATTCAGGAGGGGAATCTGGCGCCGACCAAGAACTTGTCATTTTATCCGATAGATCAGGATGGATTAGAAAAAGCAAGGAACCGACTGTTTTTGCCCCAGGAGATCGTATCATTATCAGTACTGTCAGGGGCGTTGATGACCCTGAATTTCTTCTGATTAATATGGACAAAAATGCACTGTTAAAACTTAACGACGGAAAAACAGCCATAGGGTTTGCTTGTGAAGCAGTCGTGCCTTTCAATTTTAAAGGAGGAGCCAAAAAGTAAATGAGAAAGATGCTTAAATTCTTTTTATTGTTTTTTATGATTGTGTTTGTATCGCTTGCAGCTTCCGAGACGGTTGAAAATGAAATTCAATTAAGGTGCAAAGAAAAATACCGGTTAACCGTGACAGAGATTGACCCTGAACATCAGTGTTTTAAGCTGTCAAATCAATTGATCTGTAATATTCCTAAAAAAAATTGGGGGATGGATTCTCTCCCTGCAGTGGGAGATGAAATAGCTCTTGTTCCCATTCGTAGAATTTACAATCGTGGATTGACCCATGTTGAACAGGGAGAACTGCGTGTTCATAATAGAAGTTCCAATGGAGGGCAAGACATCGATGTTTGGATTTCAAGCGAATCTGAATATCCACTGTTCATTTCTCGCCAGGAGTCAGTATGCATTGCTGAAGGATGGTTTTCAAATACAGACGAAGAAGTGTTTACTTTAACAGATGGATCGAGTTGGATTAAGAACAGCAAGGTAAGAAGCCTTTTTTCTGAAGGAGATCGTATCATTGTCAGTTGTTATCAAGGCAATAAATATCTTCTGATTAACTTAGACAAGAATTTCCAGTCCAATATTAGGGAAAAAAAACAGCTTAGACAGCTCACTTATCAAATCGTAGAGCCTTTCAGTTCCAAAAAGAATGAATAAGCTCTTTTCTTTGCTATTTGTGATGATTTTGACAACGGGTGCTGCTGAGATACAGGAAGACAAATTTCGATCGAGAGTCTCCGACCAATATCAGTTAACTGTCATAGAGGTCGATCCCGAAGAATACTGCTTTAAACTATCGAATCAGTTGACCTGTAATCTGCTCAATCAAAATTTGGAGACAGATATCCTTCCTGAAATCGGGGATAGTGTAGAGCTTCATCCCATGTTAAGATATTACGGTCTGGGAGCGACCCATATTGAGTATGGAGAACTGGGTGTTTTTCTAAATCGGGGTATCCAGTTGCCGGAGAAACCAATCGTTGTTTGGGTCTCCGGCGAGTCTGCTTGCCCCTTATTTGTGCGTAGCGAAAAAAGTTGGCAAGCAGGCGTCTACAAAGAGGTTTTTGTCTTATCAGACGGATCGGGATGGATGAGGAAAGAGGAGGAAAAAACTCTTTTTGTCTCGGGAGATCGTATCATTGTGGCCAAGGGTGATCAAGATGAATATCATCTGATTAATTTAGACAAGAGTTTTCGGTTTGAGCTTAGCGACGGGCTAAAAGTTGGAACGCTTGCCTATGAACCGGTAGAGCCTTTCAATAAGTCTACCAAAGAGTGATTCCGGCGCGCACGATCAGCGAGGGGTCTAAGCTTTCTCCGGGAAGATAGCCTCGGCTTTTTCCTCCCAATTGAAGAAAGAGGGCGCCTGTTTCCCAGAGTTTTCTCTCAGCAATCAAAGAGATGGAGGCTCCGAAACGGGAATCTGAAGTGTTCGCATTGAGATTGTGGTCTTTGAACTGAGAAAGTGTAAACCGTTTTTGGTGCATATCGATATCAGGCTGATACCAGAGGTCTGCCCGGTATCCGATTTGGAACGATCCAAGGTCCCACTGATGCGGATTTTCGATGCCGCAGCCCATATAGTTCATTCCCACGTGACGTCCATTGCGGAGATAAAAATAGATGGGCCTATTGTCTTTCACGAGGAAGTTTTCTAAGTAATACTCTGGGCCAAAGGGAGTGAGTCCTAAGCGGGCTCCTGGAAGGTATTTGTACGATCCAATGGAGATCATCGGGATCGTTCCTTCTTTTCCTTTTCGAATAAATTTCCAAACGCTGGCTACAGAATAATAGGTAAAAGGATCGAGCAGGTTGACCAGGGATTGTATCGCGAGGGACTTGCGAGTGAGATTACTCCCGGCATACGTAGAGTTGAGAAGGGAAAGATATTGGTCCATGTCATTGCCGTCAGAGTGGCCGGTGAGAGTCGCATAATGGGTCAGATCGTGCGCTGTCCAAAGGTAAAGAGAGTTTTGCCGAGGATTGATTTGTCCATTTTTTAGCCATTGCATACGGATTTTATTTGCAAAAATAGCCGTTGCTTCAACGCCTCCTGACGAGATGTCTAATAGTTGAAATGCGTTTATTTCGTTGGAATAGTGCAAATGGGTAGCACCTCCTCCGCGACCATAGGGTGGTGGGACATTGAAGGTGTATTTATCTACCTTTGCCGTAGGAATGCTGCGGGCTCTGTAGCCGTGCCCAAAGACTTCATGCTGTGTAACCATCGTCATGCAATTGACAGGGTCCCAGAATAAGACTAATTCTGCAGCTCTGGAAAGCTGTGCCCAAAGAGCAGGATTTGTTTGATACAGATCGGTTAGACGCTCAAGTGAAGAGTGTTGTACAAATTTATGTGCAATGAGCAAGTCGTCAGCGCCGGCATAAGGGGAGAAATAGGGGTCGAAAATAAGGTTGTTCTGATACAGATCGTGCTGAGGTTCAGCGCAAAGAAGTCCAGTTCCAAGTAATGCAAGTAGAATTTTTTTCATTTTTAATCCGAATAATTCGGATTATTTTATTAAGAAATAATAAAACTCGCGATAAGCAGAATTATTTTAACTTAGCTGGATGCGGCCCAGCGGCTGGATTCTCATCTCAGGTACGATCTCCTGGTAAGAGACGACGGGTAGATCGGGGAATTCTCCTTCAATCAGCTTCCGGGCAAATCGGCGGACGTCGATCGCTGTCAAGAGGACGGGGGGCTGGCCTCCGGCGGGCGTTGGAGTGATGGTGGATCTCATGGAATGCATGATCATTTGGACGGAATCGGGATCCAAGGCGAGATAAGAGCCGGCAGAGGTTTGTTTGATGGCGCCGCGGATGAGATCTTCGATTTCGGGATCGAGGAGGTAGACGGCTAGGACCGATTGTCCTTGGGAATATTTGTAGCTGATGTACCGTTTCAGAGATGAGCGGACGTACTCGGTGAGGAGAACGGTATCTTTTTCGGTCTGGGCCCATTCGCTAAGGGCTTCTAAAATGGTGCGGAGATCTTTGATGGAAATTTGTTCTTGAACCAGGCGGCGGAAGATTTCGGTAAGTTTTTGAAGAGGTACCAAACGGGTGACCTCTTTGACGAGATCGGGATACGATTTCTCGACGAATTCCAAGATCGCGCGGACTTCTTGGATACCGATGAAATCGCTGGCATGCATGCGGTAGAAGTAGGAGAGATGGAGGATCATCACATCAAGAGGTTTCCAGAACTTAATGCCGGCTTTTTGGAGGACTTCTTGGTACCTAACGTCGATCCAAATCGAGGGCATGCCAAAGACAGTCTTCGATTGTGTAAATGGAACATTGTATTTTTTGAGGATATCGGGGCTTTCATTGACGAGGAGGTAGCCGTCGGGGATTTTTCCACGAAGGACGGGGACTTCGTTTAGGTAGATCGCATATTCGTCAGTTTCTAGATTAGGGGAGTCGGTCCGGACATGGATACCGGGAAACCGGACGCCGAGATCTTGATAGAGGGCATGCCGCATTTTCGGGACCATTTCCTCAATAAAGGTGGTGCCGGCGCGGTCTTTTTTCATCAGAATCGAAAGATTTTTACCGACCTCTAAAATGATCGGGAGTGTGAGGGCATATTCATCGCTCGGTCCGCGGACCATCGCATGGCCTGCGACTTCGGTGTCGGCAGTGCCGATCATGCCGGCAGCGGCCTTGGTCGCCGTTTTTTTTAGGGTGCGCAGTTTAGAAATCCCGAGACCTCCAATGAGGAAAGCTAAGATAAGAAAGATAATTTTTGGAAAGCCTGGAATAAACGCAAATAAGAAGAGCACGAATGCCGAGATCAGGATCGCTTTAGGTTGTCCGAGGAGCTGTGTGGAGATCTCCGTTCCCAAGTGAGCGTCTTTTTTCTCACTCGAGACGCGGGTGGTGACGATACCAGCGGTCATCGAGATAAGGAGAGAAGGAATCTGAGAAACAAGGCCGGAACCAATCGAGAGCAAGGTATAGGTTTGGGCCGCTTGGAGGGCTGACATGCCGTGCATGGAGACTCCGATGATCAATCCGGCGATGATGTTGATCACTGCAATCACGATACCGGCGATCACGTCCCCTTTAACGAACTTCATCGCACCGTCCATGGCTCCGTAGAGTTGGCTTTCTTTGGCCAAGGCAAGGCGGAGATCGCGGGCTTGATTGGCATCGATGATGCCGCTTCTCATATCGGCATCGATGCTCATCTGTTTCCCGGGCATCGCGTCCAAGGTGAAACGGGCAGCGACTTCAGCAACCCTTTCAGCACCCTTTGTCACAACGATGAACTGCACGATCGTGATGATCAAGAAGACCACGCCGCCGACAACAAAGTTGCCGCCGACAACGAAGTTCCCGAACGTCTGAATAATATGTCCTGCATAAGCATAGAGCAGAATCTGCTTGGTCGCAGAAATTTCAATACCGAGACGGAAAAGGGTCGTGATCAAAAGTAAAGAGGGGAACATCGACAAGTTGACAGCTTTCGGAATATAGAGAGCGACCATCATCAAGGCAATGGAAACGGTCATGTTGATCGCAATCAAATTGTCCAAGAAGGCTGAGCTGACAGGGATGATGATCATCATGATGATGATGATCACGAAGAAAGCCAAGACAACGTCGCTGGACTGGGCAATGATGCGTAAGAATCGTTCACCGCCTAGCGCGCGGGCGATGTTTTCAAAGAAAGGTTTCATCTAATTTAGTGCTCCATGACTTATTTGAAGAGCCCGGGCTCTTCTTCACCTGCTTCGAGACGTTTGAGCCACTGCAGGATCTCGGCGATGGCTTCATACGTCTCCTCAGGTACATATTCGCCGATTTTGCCTTTCCTGAAAAGGGTTTGTGCAAGATTGACGTTTCTCATAATGGGGACAAATGCCTGCTGGCCGATCTTAATGATCTGGTCTGCGGTGAGTCCTTGCCCCATGGTCAAAATCTTGGGAGCGGGCTCTTTGGCTTCATCATATTCGAGTGCGACAGCCAAGTGGATGGGGTTGGTGATGATCGCACGGGCGCGGCGGGCAGCCATCGGACCTTCTTGATAAGCCAATTCTTGGGCGACTTGCTTGCGGCGGCTTTTCATGTGAGGGTCGCCTTCCGTATCGCGGAACTCTTGTTTGACCTCGAATTTTTCCATCTTCATTTCTTTTTGGAAGTTGTGTCGTTGGTAGGCGAGGTCGAAAATGGCCACAATTAAAAAGAAAATTCCAACGCGAATGATAACTTTGGTCAAAAAGGAAGAGAAGACGTAGGCGCTGCCGATGGGGGCAATCGCGGCAGTACCGATAATTTCAGGAACGGTGTTATAGATGACTGAATAGATCAAAAACATCGCCCCGGCGATTTTTAAAATCGATTTGATGAGTTCAATCCACGTCTTCATCTTGAACATGTTTTTCAGGTTGGTCACGGGATTTAACCGCTTCAAATCAATTTTAAGCACTTCGCTCGAGAAGACAGGACCGACCACTAAAAAGGAGACTAAGATCCCGACCAGGCTGGTGATCACCACGATCGGAAGGCTTGTTTCTAGAATAATTTGCAGACACTGGGCCAGATAGCCGCCTGCACGATTCGTTAGATCGACATTTCCTGCAATGCTGCGAAATGTTCCGACAATATACCCTCCGAGCTGCTCAAATAAATATTTAGTGGTAAAAAGGACAACAGCGATCGAGGTGATGAAGGTAAAGACGGAAGGGAAATCTTGCGACTTAGCGACCTGACCCTTTTTGCGGGAGTCTCTAAGCTTCTTCGGGGTCGCCTTTTCGGATTTTTCTGCCATGAACCTATCCTTCGATTCTTAACAAATGTTTTTTGAGTCTTTTTTTATTCTTTCCAATGCCGCTTCTTGGTCTACTTATTCAAGTATGCCCCGCGAAGCGGCATTGGAAAGAATAAAAAAATCCTTCAAAAACCATTTGTTAAGAACCGAAGGATAGGTTCATGAATAACCCCTCTTATCGCATATTGTGGTATTTTTTCGGGACAAATTTTCTAATTTCTATTTTGTCCTAATTTGTGGATAATGGATCTCTTTAGATGAAAGAATTTTTCACTCTAAAGGAAAATTTAAACTTGAGGAGTTGATAACACGATGAACAAAAGTAATATCAAACATTACCGATGGATAATTGCTGGACTGATTTTCTTCATAACCCTTGTCAATTTCATCGACCGTTCGGCGATCTCGTTTGTTATCGGGCCTCTAAAACAAGAGTTTCACTTCACCGACACGCAGTTCGGGATTATTCTTGCGGCCTTTGGACTCGGCTATATGCTTCTGACCGCTTTTGGTGGGTGGCTTGTCGACCGTCTGGGCGCGCGGATTGTATGGCCTCTGGCTGCGATTACATGGTCTCTTTGCGTCGGCTTGCTCGGCTTTGCCTCAGGATTTTTGGGATTCATCATGCTCCGATTCCTTTTAGGCGTTACGGAAGGGCCCCATTTCCCCGCCATGAGTCGATCGATCAGCAATTGGCTTCCGCCCTCGGAACGGGCCAAAGCCCTTTCTTTAGGCCTTGTGGCAATTCCTCTCTCTGCGGTAGTCGGCGCCCCTATTACATCGTATTTAGTCGCTGATTTCGGCTGGCGTGTGATGTTCATGGCCATGAGTGCAACGGGGATCATTTGGGCATTCGTTTGGTACATCTGCTTTAGAGACCGCCCTTCCGAATCAAAATTTGTCAGCAAGGCTGAGCTGGAACTCATCCAAACACCTGCGATCAATAAAAAAGTTAACGAAAAAGCGGCGACGGTCGATTGGCGCTTTATTCTGACCAATCCGACGCTGGTCGCCAATAACATTGCCTACTTTGCCTATGGTTATATGTTATTTTTTATGACCCTTTGGCTTCCGGGATATTTCCTTACCCAGCATGGACTTGACCTCAAGAGCGTCGGCTGGTATTTGACAATCCCATGGTTGATTGGGGCTGCCTTCTTAAAATGCGGCGGAATTCTTTCCGACTGGCTTTATAAGAAATACGGCCGCCTTAGACTTGCTAGATCTCATGTGATTTGGTGCAGTCAATTAATCGCTGCGATTTTTTTCATGGCTCTTGGTTTCACAGAGTCTTTCAACCTCTCTTTAGTCTTCTTGAGCTTGGGGCTTGGATTTGGACAGATGTCGCAGCCTGCGTTCTTCAGTGTCAATATCGACGTTGCAAAAGAAAGGTCTGGCGCTGCCCAAGGCGTTACCTCTAGCTGCCTCGCGGTTGCTGGGGTTCTAGGGCCGATCTTAACCGGAATGATTGTCGACTTCACAGGAAACTACAAAGGAGCCTTCTTGCTCCTCGCAGGATTCACGTGCATTGCTGTGATTACCGTCGTCTTGTTTCATCGCCCAGACCGTCAGTGGTCTCACGCTAAAAGCCCAGCTGCTTAAGAAGAAGCTGCCTCCAAAGTCCGATTTGGATGATTTGCTAGAAGAGCTGTTGTTGGGCTGTTTGAAACTGCATATGTACCCCAGCGCAGTTGACGTCCCTCTTGATAACCCGTAGGCTCATACCGGACTAAAGGATGACCGGAACCCTCTTGACTGTAGTTAGAAAGCTGCTTTATTCTTTCAGTTGGCACGGGGTTCCCTTGGAGATCGCAAATCAAATGGCGGCTCTTATCCAGAATAAGCGTGTCAGGACTCGATTGAATATCCCTAAGCGTGGAAAGGACTTTCATGATGAAACCCATATCTGTCTGGATTTGCTCTGGTAATTGAATTTGTTTAGTGTTTTTTTGGTAGAAAGACATTCCTAGGATAAAGGGAAGACATGATTCATTCGTTTCTCTTCCTAAAGGAGTCACATAAATATTTAGCCCCTCCAGATTTTCAATGGAATATTTTGAAATAGAATCGCCATGCTGAAGATCGTTCTCATTTGATTTGAAAATCTCAATGGTTAAAAGATTTGGGGCCCTTCCTTTTGTGATCGTAATTTCTCGCTCACCTTTTCCCCCCATCATTCCACGAAAAAAACTTTTCTCAAAGCGCAAGGAAATTTCGTCAGTTTTTCGGTCAGTTGTCATATGCCATGTAAAAGAACTGTCTTCAGAAGCAGCAACAGGGCTCCACATAGGCCCCAACCGATAGCTGGATTTTTCAATGTTGTCATTGTGATTTACTAGAGATGTTGAGGCAGTACTCTCTGTCAATGAGTTGATCCCTTCCTGAAAAGAGCTTAAGGCAGTGTAGCATCCTTGGAATGCCTTTTCAGCTTGGCCCTTGCTGCCAGTTTCTAAAAAAGCAACGACTTCATCCATTTTGAAATTTAAAAGCTCTAGACAAGAACGACTTTTATGTAAAGCATAGTCAATGATTTTTTTCGATTCTGTCTTTAATGCTAGTCTTTCAGGCGACAGATGACGATCTGATGCTTCAGGTATTAAAAGTTTGTCATTCTCGTAGCGAGCATTGTGAAAAAGCTTAATGATAGGTTGGTTGTTTTCATCACCCTCCATAGAGAAGTAACAGACACTCTCTGAAACAACAGATACTTCCCAGGATCCACCTTGAGCGGTTGTTCCGAGTTTTATAGGGGGATTTTGTGATAAATGTTGTGGGGGAGGATACTCATACACTACTTCTTGTGTTGCAGTGTTTACAGATTTAAGATGGTGTTCTTTGTTTGCATAATATTTGAAGCAAGTAGTTCCATTTTCATTGATTAAGATTTCAAAGGGCCTGTTGCTTTCAAAGCGAACAACTAGTTGAGAGTTCTCTTGTCTCAAAGAGACTGCCTCTCCATTATAACCTGTCATAAAGGAGAGATTAATAGATTTTTCATGAATCAAAGGAAAAAGGGATTGATAGATCGACTTTCTGATCCCTTTTCTTTGGTTTACATCCAAATCTCTATAACGAATACGTTTCTGCAATTGATCAATGTCTTGCAGGTTCAAGTCGTGTTCTGGTAATTTTCTAACCCAGAATTTAAATTCGTTTTCAATCTTTTTTTCATTGATCGAAATGACATTCCCTTCGATTGTTACTTGATAATCTCCAGGAATTAAACTTTTAAAAAGAGTTTCTGCTGGCATGCTCTTTGCTTGAGCAAGAAGAGGGTAAGATATTCTTGGTATAAGAGAATTGCTACGGGTAAAATCCACAATATCAAGTTGCTGTTCTTTGACCTTTTCATGCCTTTTAGAGGATTTCCTTGCAGATTTGTTGGGAGAAGAAGGGAGAGCCTTATCTGAAAAATATTTAGCAGCAATGGTCAAAATGGTGGAGGCAACGAGGATTACTTTCCAATCAAAGGCGTGCCAACATAGAGCAAAAGCAGTCGGGATAAAAGAATTCAGTAAGAAGTAAGCAAACTGTCTCTTGTTTGTAAGTAAATGAGTGCATTTAGATTCAAATGTAGAACGGAAAAGGGCGCTTGCGATCGAGGGAACTAAAACACAGAGCATGCTCGGACCATACGAATAATAACTAAGTCCTAAACCCGTTAACGAAACCATACAACCTGCTTTGAATATACCCAAGGAACTTCAAAATTTGGGTTTTGACTGCGCTGGTGCTCTGTCATGAATAAGAATAGGGATTGGACTGCAGCGAAAGTTCCCGCGGTTAATCGATCGCAAAGCGTGCAGTATTAAGTAAATACAGCTAGCTTTGCGATTGGTTAACTCCGGGACTTTGGCGCGCTCTAATCCCTATTCTTATTCATGACAGAGCACTAGCATCCCCACCTTTGCAGCCGCGTCCATCGACCATGTGCTTGCACATGGCCTGCTTCCGCGTCGGCTGCGCCTCCTGCAAATCTGGGGCGCTAGCTTTGTCAAAACCCAAATTTTGAAATTCCTTGGGTATAGGGTAAAAAAATCCTTCAAAACCATTTATTAAGAATCGAAGGATAAGTTCATAGGCGTATAGGATGAACATAGGGAGCTTTTTTTGCAATAGACCTCTTTCAAGAGCCATTCCCGATGTGCCTTCTCGGTTAATTTCGAAAAATTTGGGGATAATTTATCCCATAATAAAAAAGCTATATAAACTGCAGGGAAATTGCATGATAAACCTCTTGACATGATGTATTCTATAGAGAAAAACAGGATGGGTAGGATCGACAATGTCGGCAGGATTGGCAAGATAAAAATAAGACCATCCTGCAAATCCTGCCCGATCTTCCCGCGAAGCGGATCCTGTTTCTCTTCGGGAATTATTTATCATGCAATTTCCCTGATATAAACTGCGTATATTGGTCTTTTTTATTATGGGGTAAATTCTCTCCCAAATTTTCAAAATTTCCTCGAGAAATTCACACCGGGAATGGCTCTTCAAAATTTCAAAATTAAGGTTCTGTCGATTTTCAGGTTCAGCAGCTTTTTTAGCCGCTTGTTCCTTGCGGGTGCGGTTGAGGATGTAGAGATTGCTGCCGACGATGATGATCGCACCGGTGATCATGAACGCATCCTTGTTCCTCGCAGGATTCACGCGCATTGCTGTGATTACCATCGCCCAGATCGTCAGTGGTCTCACGCTAAAAGCCCAGCTGCTTAATTTTATCCGTCCTCCGGCGGAAACCCGGCCCTTAAGGACCGGGTAGTTCAAAATTCGGATTGGCGGGAGTTCGAAACTCACAGCAACTCCCTATAAACTGAACCCAAAACTTAGGTTAATAGGATAAATGACCAGCGATGATGAGGATTTGAACGAGAAAGGGTTGCTTGAGACGTTTGCCACTAATTGTCCCTGTCAAAAAATCGTCTGAATCGGTATTTTCTGGAGCGTGCCTTAAGAGAAAATCAATGATGGGGGCCATACTAACACCCTCCATTCCATACCGAATTTTTTCAGTGAGATGCTCTAAGATCTTTTCTAAAGAATATTGTTCATCAAAATCTTTGAGCATCTGCTGCTCTGTGAGATTAGGGGCACAGGCTGCATAAGGATCCAGGTAGTCTGCCATTTCAGCTCCTGGAATGCCACGGATTTTACCAATTGCTTTCAAGACTTTATTCTTAAAATGAGCAGGATCCCCGCCATATAGCTTTGTGTATTTTGCAACGAGTGTTTGGAAGATACTGCTCCGGAGTTGTTGTAGCTCTCGATCATAAAGTTCTGTGACGACGCGATCGACATGAGCCAGAGCGAGTTGAGATTGGGGAGCGTGGTGTACTTGAAGCGGGCTAAATTGTTTAAGAGATTGGTAGACGGATAAAATGGCTTGGACATGTCCTCCCGCACACGCCATCCCGCCAATTGCTATCTGCGCCAATAAAACAGCTTTGATATTCACCGTTTTTTCTTTCTCTACTGCATGGGGCAGCAGATAAAAGATGTGTTTAAGTACAAAGACCATTTTTTGGACAAACTTTTTCCCTTCTTCTCCATGCGGAACGCCTGAATGAGGGCTGCCGTTTAAAACTTTAATGATTTGTTCAATACCTCCCTGTAAACCCTCCAGAGAGTTTCCATCTGCATAAGGGGCAATCGAGTTTTTCACATCTTTAAAAGATTGGCGAAGCATGTTTTTAACGTCGAGATTTTTAACTTCATCGGGAAGATCAGGAATTGAATGGCAAGAGAGCTTGGAGAAATTGATCGAGACTTTTTCCAAAGGAATGACTTGATCATCGCGCATCAGGATTTTAACCGCGTAGTTTTCTTCCCCTGCCAGTTTTTTTTTGCAAGCGGTTTGAAGGCTTTTCCCAAATGGGGTTTGTTCCAATTTGTTGATTCCAATGAGTTCTAAGACCTCCTCCCTTCTAAGTGAGCAAACCCTGATTAAATAGAGAGCAATGGTTGCAGGATCATTACAGTAGAGAACTCCTCCATAAGTTCCAAATTCATTTTTCAAGAGCTTTTGGGACAAATCGCTGGGAGTGAACAGGAGTCCAATTTTTTGCAATTCTTCTTTCGTCTCTTGAGCATGTCGATTTCCATCTTTAATCACCTTCCCAGCTTCTGTAGTGATCGTCGGAAAAAAGAGAGAAAGCCCATTTTTTTCATTGAGTTCAACATACACAATTCCCTGGTGTAAAGAGGCTTCTCTAAGCGAAGTCCACCCAGGAATCAGAAGGGATGATGCAGCGCCGATGATCCTTGAAATTCCTGGAGCGTACATTCTAGGGGGCACAAACAAGGTTTTGGGATTGACTAAAACAGTTTGAGCGTTGCTTGTCCACCGCGTAACATTGGCATCATCAATGGAATAATGGAGATTAGCTTTTTCAATTTTATCGAGGAGAGAACCTCTGGAAAATTCCTGACGGCGGGCTGAAATATAATCTTTCATATCTTCATAAGATTGAGAACAGAGATGGCGCGTGAAAAACAAAAAAGAGATCGGATCTTCAAAAACAACGGCTCCGCGATAGTAATCAAATCCACTTTCTTCAGGTGGCATATCGACCTCTTTCCACGTACAACTTAACCCAATGGTTCGATGTAAAAATGCGTGGAGTCGGAGGGCATAATTGGGATCGCTAAAATAGATTTCAATCCTTTCAGTAGGAGTTTGGCACAGTTTCATTAATGGACATCCAGGAATTTTTGGGATGCTTTTGTGGTAAAGAGCATTTCCTCCCGGCATCAGAAGCGAGGCATGCATTCCGATGGAGACGGAGATTCCTGGCTGGCAGGTTGCAATGGATTGATATTGAATAGCCCTAGATTGCTGCCAGTCCAGAGCTTTGAGCAAGGGAACTTCGTCCGTCGCGCCCGGAGCTAGAGGAAGCGCTGCTTCTATTAGGGTAGGTCCCCCTCCTCGGCTCTGAGCTGCCGTAAATTGGGGCGCCGTAACCGGAAGCAAAATTTGAAGAGGAGCACGAGTCGCTTGTTGAATTGTAGTGGTTAGAGTCGAAGGGAGTGCTCCTGGGAGAGGAGTATTAGAAACCGGTTGTTGGGTTGTTGCTGGAGGGGGTACGTTTCCGGGGGGTGGAGTGTTTCTGAAATAGTTTTTAACGAATCGAGAAATCAAGTAAATCGTTCCCGAAAGAACTAGAGCACCAATGACTTTCCACTGCCAAGGCATCGTCGGGACACAAGAATAAAGCGAAGCCGCGCTCATGGTATTGTAATCGGTAGAGAGGAAGCGGGAAATGGTATTTGGCATAAATTCCCTTACGCGATGTACAACTTACTGATCAAAACGTCCTCGCTGAATTCGCTGATGCCTGACACCTGTATCTTGATCGTTGTTATCGGTTCCTGCGATCGTTTTCTTCAAGTCCTCGATCAAGTTCTTAAGGTCAGAATCGTTGCTAGAAAGAGCCTCTGCCTCTTGAAGAACCGGCTTAGCTAGATCTGTTTTCTGAGGTTTGTCTTTGATTTTACTTAGTTTTGTATTCATTTCTACAATGCGCTGCTTGATTCCTATCAAATGAATCTGAGCAGAGTAGGTATCACTTAAGTCGATAGTGGATTGAAATGTACGATTACCCTGCTGAGTTTGGACTGAAATCTCCAGCGAGAATTTTGTAAACTCGGAAGAGTCACAATAAAAAATTTTTTGGATTTTTTGTCCCTTCGAAAGTGATCCCAATGTAGACGCGCCGTCTTTGTTTTGATTGCTGTTCAACAGCTGTAGAATGGGATGAGAAGTTTGGCGAACTGAAATCGATTGAATGTTTTGGTTCAGTGTTTGGGAGAAAATGGCACTACAAGCCTTTTCCAGCGTGGTGCCTTCTGTGCTCTCCTCATCCTCATCATCAGGAATCCATTGATATGAGGCGTTGGGCAATAACTGTTTTGCCTGATCGCAAATGATCATTTTCATGGTTTCTACTGTATGGCCTTTAGAAATCCCGATTGCAAATAGATTCACCGATTTTTCCACCCATTTTTGTTGCAGCTCTCTGACACGAGTCTCATTCATGAATCTATCCTCTCCATCCGTTAAAAAAATCAAACTTCTTGCACAGGTGTCAACGCCTTGGGCCTGGGATTGGGCCAGGGGTGTTACAAAGAGTGTTGCAATGGCATTGAGCACGCTTAAGTTTTCAAGGACCCGAGTCGTTTCCTCAAGTGCCGCCATGATTGAGGTACCACCTCCAAATGTGTTAATACGATTAACCACAGACTGAAGCTTGGCTATATTGGCTTGAGTCACCTGGATTCTCTTTTGAATGGTCTTTGCTTTATTATCAAAAGTAACCAAAGAGATATAAAGTGGACTGTCTTGATGTATTGTTACCTCTTCTTTCATTTTAGTAAGGAGAGAGTTTAAAACATTTTTTACTTTGGTGATACGAGGGCCGCTCATGCTGGCGCTGATGTCAATGCAGAAAATAAATTCAGCAGGGGCAGGGGTTAAAAGGTCTTTATCTTTTTGGTCATTGGCCGAAAGCTCGAGCAGGATATAGTGATTTTTACAATCCGTTGAAAGATCTGTTGTACTTGTTAGTTGGCAAGTGAGGGGTTCAGTTGCGGATTCGGGCTGCTTTTTTGTCAGGGGCTTTCCTGTCTGGGGAGGAACCTTGTTATTGGGTTTCTGAAAGTGGCTAAAAATAGATTGAAGAGTGACAAAGAGAGTGGACATCAGAAGATTGACTTTCCAAGAAGTATTTAACAAAAATCCCATGCCTGTCATCCCGACAAATGAGGCAAAATAATACCCTTTATTCAGTCGATAATTTTTTTGGAGAACAGTTTGGAGGAGGGAAGTCGCAACAAATGCGGCGGCTTGGACAGGAGCTGAGGAGTAGCTGATGAGAGAAAATCTCGACGCAGCAAAAGTGCCGGCAAGACTTAAAATTGTTTGCAGAGCGAAGGCTGTACCAAAACTGACTTGTCTCATGAATTTCCTCACATTTAGAGAGGAGATTTTAGCAAAACACGGAGAATAAAGGAATTAGATTTTATAAGTTGTATTAACTAAAGATAAAATTGCTAATATTATTTTTAATTAATACACAAACAACTGATTTAGAGGAGAATTCACATTTTCTGGGTAGCCGCTTTAGCAGCTTGTTCCTTGCGGGTGCGGTTCAAGATGTAGAGATTGCTGCCGACGATGATGATCGCACCGGTGATCATGAGCGCATCGGGAGATTTTCCCCACCAGAAAAGATCGAGGGCAACGACCCAGAAATAGGTCGAATAGTCGACAGGCGCTAGGGTCGAGGCTTGTGTAAAGCGGAGAGCTTGAGCAATGCAATATTGTCCGACGGCGGTGATGATGCCGACAATGGCAAAAAGACCCCAGTGTTCGAGCGGCATCGGTTTCCAAGGCTCAAAAAGAAGCATGCAGGGCGGCATCGCTAAGATCATCACAACGTTGGGATAGATTGCAATCGAGAGGCTATGTTCGGTTTCTGCTAAGCGGCGCATTAAGATTTTATTGAGAGCGCCGAGGAAAGTTCCCAGGAGAACAACTAGAGCAACCGCTTCAAACATGTTTGTGCCAGGGCGCATCGCCACAATCACGCCCACGAGGCCGATCGCAACTGCGATCCACCGTTCTCGGCTAACGCTTTCTTTGAGCATCCAAGCGCTTAGCACGATCATAAAGAAGGGAGAGGTGTAGCTTAAAGTGTAGACAATCGTGAGAGATCCTTGCTTCATCGCGAACATAAAGCAAAACGTATAGACCAAGCTAACGGCCAAACGGATTAGGTGCCGCTGAGGGTGGTTGGTGCCGAGGACTTTGCGGATGCCGCCGTGAAAGAAGACGGTTACAAAAAGAGGGATAAGACGGGTGAAGGACCGGAGGAAAGAGGCTTGATAGACGGAATAGGTGCCCATGAGGTGTTTAATAAAAGCATCTGCCAGAGGATAAAGAGCGAGACCAATGATCATTAAAATCACTCCGAGGACTGCTCGATTCTGGAGCTTGCGATTAGCTGTAGGATCTACCGACATGAAACCTCCCAAAAAGCCGACCGCAGTATATTTGAAATCAAATTTTAAAGCACAAAAAAATCGGCTTTGTGATAGGTGGTGAAAGTATGAGGGGAAATATGGCAGTTCATCCTATTTTGCATCCTGTTGTTGCAATCATCGCCGGTGTTTTGATTTTGATCTTTCCGGCTCTTTTAAATTACATCGTCGCCTTTTATTTGATCATTATTGGGATCGTTGGAATAACGGGAACAATGTGATGAGCCTATCTCACTGACTTGACATTGCGCTGCAAGAGTGTCAATGTACCGATGAGAGCGAAACTCAAAATCGTCATTATTCCTACAAAAAAGATTCGAGTGGTTGTTGGGCTACCGGGGAATTGTCGCGTTACGCTTTTGTTATGGGTAGAGGTGGTTTCTTTGATAGCTGATTGTGGAAGTTCAGACCGGCAAGTTTCGAGTTTTTTTTGAATATCCGTATCCCCAGGCCGCACGCGAAGTAGTGCTGTGAATAAAGAAACCAAGGTCTCAGCGAATTTCTCTTGCGACCATCTAAGTGTTTTAGCGTTTTCACCCCTTTCATCAAAGAGTTGATTTAGCAGCTGAGTTGCGTTTTGTATGTGGCGTTTTTGAAGGGTAGAATTGCTGCGATAGGTCAAGGCACAGTTTATCTCGCACCAGGCATGACGGATTGTTCCAAAAGGGGGAGGCAAAGTCCACTGAAGAGCTTTTTGGTAGAGCTCTCTTGCTTTTTCAGGCTCCTTTCTCTCAACACAGCGGTCAGCCTCTCTGACTAGTTCATCAAGGTAATCTTCCCTAAGCAGGTGAAAATTAAGCGCATCTATTTTTCCATTAAGTATTTGTCTTTGGTCGGTTTGTGCTGGAGGAATCAGCGGTAGCAGGAGCTTGTAACATGATAGGAGCTCCAAAAAAAATTTTGATTTTTGTTTTTGTTCCAAGTCATACCAGCCTTGATTATTGACCTCGACGTTTCTAATAACGTCTGTCGCATCTGCTACACAGATGTCTCGCAAGGATGCATCTGCGTAGGCAATACCCAAATCGCAATGGACTCTAATTAAAGAGTCTTTGTCTAGATTGGCGCTGAGAGCCAATGCATTGATCTCCTGGAATAACTCTAACGCTTCTTTATTTTCTTCTGTTTCAAGGCATTGATAGGCTTCGGAGAGTTTTGCAACAAAATCATAAGCTTTGTCCTCACTGTCAGACAGGGGGGTAGCTTTTGGTTCAGACATGAAGGATTCTAAACGAGCCTGTGCAAGCTGAGCTGTTCTCTTCTCAAGCGAAGAGACGGTGTGGTGAAAGAGTGGAGATACGGGGGCTTGATTATAGGTCACCGAAGTGACGAGTGTGGAAACTGGTTTCGACGTCATAGACTCCTCATTAGACCTCTTGCGTAACTCAGGTTCTGTCGATTTTCGGGTTCTTTTGAGCCTACTTTTCGACTTTTTTTCGCAGGGGTCATATCAACTCGCGTATATGACCCCTGCGAAAAAAATTGAAAATAGGCCAAAATAATCCCGAAAATCGACGAACCCTGAATTACGCAAGAGGTCTATTAAAATCTTGGCGGTAAGTTTTACACAGAACAGGAATTTCGTCTCAATCAAAATAGATGTAGAAAGATCTCCAGCCCGCCATTGAGGAGGGGGATTGGTTTTTTATGAGGTCTGCCAAAAGCTGGAGGAAGTGATCGGTGAGGGCTTAAAATTGCAGCGCGGGCTTTTCCGTTGCAGGTGGTTTTGAGGAACTGGGCGAGCTCGAGGTAGGGGTCTTGGGGGGCTGCAATGCGGGATCCATACGGCGGGTTGGCGACAACGAGTGTGGGTTGCAGCAGTGTCTTGAAGTTATGGACATGGGCGTGTTGGAAGTGGAGGGGAAATTTGGTGTTCTTTTGTGTCTCTTTGCAAAGTTCGATCGCTTTTCGATCCCGGTCTCCGCCAAAAATAGAATACGGTTTCATCGGCTCAATGCGGCTGTCGAGTTTAGTCTTAATCGCGAGCCATTCTTCTTCTTTGTAGAGGGGATGGGTGAAGAATCCAAAATTTTTACGGAAGTAGGCGGGAGGTGTATGTGTGGACATCAGAGCTGCTTCCCAAAGAAAAGTTCCGGAGCCGCAGAAAGGATCGCAAAGAACATCATCGGCCGTATAATCGGCATATTTTAAGATGGCGGCAGCGAGGGTCTCTTGGAGAGGTGCTTCGACCGAGCCGGCACGATAGCCGCGCTTAAAAAGAGGCGCACCTGTCGTATCGACGCTGATTGTCGCTTTGTTTTCAAAAATAAAGAGATGGATTTGAACGGCGGGATTGTAGATTTCAACAGAGGGTCGTTGGTTGGTTTTTTCACGGAAGAGATCGCAGATGGCGTCTTTAACGACAAGGCCGGCGAAGTGGCTGTTGCGAAATTCGGGATTTTTCGCGGCATTGGCATCGATAGCGAATGTTTGATCAAGGGATAGGTAATCCATCCAAGGGATTTTCTTGGCTTCGTTATAGAGGGTTTCTCGATTGGGGCATTCAAAATGGGCCAGGGGCCAGAGGACGCGAGTGGCAAGGCGGCTGCCATAGTTAATGACGTAGACACTTTCCATGGTGAGGGGAGCGGAAACTCCTCTAGGCCAGCGGCGCGCAGCGATGCCGAGCTCTTGCAACTCTTCGGTGAGGAGCTGTTCTAAGTTGGGTGGGCATGTGACGAATAGGTGCATACTTAATTGTGGAAAAAGAGGATGACATCGCCATCATGGACAATGTATTCTTTTCCCTCTGAGCGGGCTTTGCCGGCCTCGCGGGCTCCGACGCGGCCTTTGTAAGTAACCATGTCGTTAAAAGTCACAACTTCGGCGCGGATAAATCCTTTTTGGATGTCGGTGTGGATTTTGCCGGCAGCCTCTTGGGCGCTTGCTCCTTTTGGAATAGGCCAGGCGCGGGTTTCGATTTCGCCGGTGGTGATATAGGTGATGAGGTCGAGAGTGGCAAAGGCTGCTTTAATGAGCCGGTCAAGACCGGTTTCTTGAAGGCCGAGGCTTTGGAGATATTCTTGGGCTTCGGAAGGAGAGAGCTGGGCGAGTTCTTCTTCGAGTTTGGCGCAGATCGGGATGACCGAATTGCCTTCTTTTTCGGCGTAGGCGCGGACTTTTTTTACGAGATCGTTTTCTAGGGAAGGGAGAGCCTCTTCGTTGACATTGGCGACATAGAGGACTTTTTTATTGGTGAGGAAAGGGTACTGGGCAAGATGGGCTTTTTCTTCGGGTGTGGCCTCCATCGTGCGAAGTGATTTGTTTTGATTGAGATGCGCGATCGCTTTTTGGAGCGTGTTAAACACCTCCTGAAGTTCTTTTTGGAGTTCTTTTTTGCCTTTAAGTTGTTTTTCGAGCTTTGGGGTGATATTTTCGGCCATCTGTAGATCGGCCAAGATGAGCTCGAGGTTGATGACTTCGATATCGTCGATCGGATCGACTTTTCCGGAGACGTGGATAACATCGCTTTCTTCGAAGCAACGGACGACATGGATGATCGCATCTGTCTCGCGGATATTGGTGAGGAATTTATTGCCAAGCCCTTCGCCTTCGGAAGCGCCCTTGACGAGGCCAGCGATGTCGACGATGGTGACAGTCGCGGGAACGAGTTTATGGCTGCCGGAGATGTCGGAGAGGATTTGGAGGCGCGGATCGGCGACTTCGACAATGCCGACGTTCGGGTCGATCGTGCAGAAAGGATAGTTGGCAACCGCTGCTGCAGCTTTTCTCGTCAGTGCATTAAAGAGAGTCGATTTTCCGACGTTGGGGAGTCCGGCGATGCCGCATGAAAGTTCAGCCATAATTAAAATCTCCTTCCTAATAACCGAAAAGCTTGTTCAAAATTTCCACTGTTGATGAGCTCGCGAATTCTTTTCGAAGAAACGATCTCGCCATCGAAGAGGAATTTCGGCAAGTAGATCGCTTCAAAGTTGAGTTCTTTTGCAAGGGCTTTGATATTGGTTTCTGTGCCTTTTGCTTGATGTCCTAGTAGGGAGCCTTCTCCAAAGATGAGATGGGTGAAGGGAAGCTGCCTGTGGAGCTGTTTTAAAAAAGTATCGTAAGAAAGAGAGGAGAGTTCCTGGGTAAAGGGGATCATGAGAACTAAATCGATGCCATGGATTTCAAGACGGTGGATTTTTTGATCGAGGGTGTCGATTAGAGGTGGGGCGGAGTCGGGACGAAGGATTTGTGCAGGGTGATTCGAAAAGGTCAAAACTGCCGCGGTGCCGTATTTTTTGAGCTGCTGGAAAAGGTATTGGTGGCCGAGATGGACGCCATCGAAAGAGCCGATGGTGAGCGCAATCGGTCCGGAAATCGGGGGGATGTTGTCGAGCTGCTCAACGATTATCATAGAGATGGATCCCATTGATGGAGTCTTTGATATGAAAATTGCCCGAGCGGATGCGGCGCAGCTGGCAGAGGTGGGCACCACATCCGAGCAGGTTGCCAAGGTCATGGGCAATCGAGCGGACGTAGGTGCCTTTGGAGCAAGAGACGTTGAGAGAGAGGTAAGGGTAAGCGTAATCGAGAAGTGTTGTTTTGAGGGTCACCAGAGCCGGTTTACGCTCGATTTCAATTCCTTTTCGGGCGAGTTCATACAGTTTTTTGCCTTCGATTTTTTTAGCTGAGAACATCGGAGGGGTTTGCATGACAGGGCCTTGGAAAGAGAGAAGCGCTTTTTCAATGTCGGCAAGGGTGGGGATGAGAGGAGAAGTAGCTGTGGTCTTTCCATCGCAGTCGTAAGAATTTGTTGTGATGCCAAGGTGCAGTTTGCAGACGTATTCTTTATCTTGGCAAAGATAGGTTTGGGAAAGGCGGGTGAAATTTTTTCCAATGAGCATGATCATAAGGCCGGTGGCAAACGGATCTAATGTTCCGGCGTGGCCGATTGTTTCAATGCGAGTGAGCTTGCGAAGCGCGGTCACTAAACTGAAAGAGGTTTTGCCTTCCGGTTTATCAACGAGCAAAACGCCTTCAGAGATCTTCGTCGGTAGGGTGTGGGCGTTTGGATTGTTCATCGTGGATTTTTTCAAGAAGGTTGTGGATACGGAGTTCATCTTCCAGTGTGTCGTCAAGATGGAAGGTGAGTTGGGGGAAGTAACGCATCACAACTTTTTTTGCGGCTTGCGTTGAGATATAGCCGGCAGCAGACTGCAGGGCATTTAATGTCTGTTTTTTTTCGATCTCGGAACCGACCATGCTGAAATAGACTTTGGCATGGTGTAGGTCTTTCGTGATGTCGACTTTTTTAATCGTGACGAGGGTATTGACTTTAGGATTGCGGACATCTTTCATGATCACTTCGGCAATGACTTCGCGGAGGAGTGAATTGAGCCGGTCAACGCGTTGTTTAACCACAAACGACCTCTAAAGTTGGGAATTTGGCAAGGAGGCGCCCTGAATTTGAGCCAGGTCCTTGCCGGCGCCGAAACAGCTCAACTTGAATAAGTTGAGCGATGCAGGCGGGTCTCAAATTCAGTGGCTGTCTGACGCTGCCAAAAACCAATTTTTGAGGTCGTTTGTGGTTAGCCATAGTTATAATTCGGGGGTGTAGTAGGTGACATCATATGCTTGAAGAACGTCGCCCTCTTTGCAGTCGCTAAAGCCTTGGAGGAGGATTCCGCACTCTTGATCTTTGGAGACTTCACGGACGTCTTCTTTGACGCGCTTAAGAGAAGCAACAGCCCCTTTCCAAATGACTTCTTTATTCCGCACAACGCGGATGTGGCTGTTTCTGCGGATAATTCCGTCGGAGACTTGGCATCCGGCAATATTGCCCAGGTGGGAAGATTTGAAGATCGCTTTGACTGCAGCTTCGCCGCTATCGTGCTCTTGGGCAATCTTATCCAGAAGTCCGACCATGAGTTCTTTGACATCATCGACAGCATGATAAATGATATCATGGAGGCGGACTTTGACTTTGAGCTGTTTGATCAGTGATTCGGCATGGCTTTCGACCTGCGTATGGAACCCGATAAGGGTTCCCTTTGAGGCATAGGCGAGTTGGATGTCAGATTCGGAGATCTCGCCGACGGCAGAAGAAATGACATTGATCTCGGCTTTTGTCGAAGCGATTTTCTCCAGAGAGTGTTTGAGGGCTTCCAAAGATCCTTGCACGTCGGCGCGGAGAATAAGAGTAAG
>DASUCX010000061.1:0-13232 GCA_036275855.1 Rhabdochlamydiaceae bacterium | reverse complement strand
GAAGGAGGACATGTCGATTTTGCTCCGAACGATGCGATCGATCAACAGCTGTGGGATTATCTCTACAAAAAATACGGCCATGTCTCCACTGAAAGAGTTCTCTCAGGCCCAGGCTTGGAGCACATCTTTTGGTTTTTAGTCGAAAAGAATAAACACAAAAAAGAATTAAATAACGAAGAAATCCCTCGACAAGTCATTGAGCAGGGGCTTTCTGGCAAATCGAAAATCTGCGTGGACGCCTTGGAGTGGTTTGCATCTCTCTACGGAGCCGCTGCCGGCAATGTTGCTCTCCAGTTTTTATCCGTTGGAGGTCTTTATCTTGCCGGTGGAATTGCTCCCCGAATTTTGCCGGTTCTTAAACAGGGGATGTTCATGAAGTCTTTCATCAGCAAGGGACGTTTCCAAGCGCTGCTGGAAAAAATCCCCGTCCATGTCGTTCTAAACGAAAGCCTTCCTTTGCTGGGAGCTCTAGAGCTTTGCCTAAAGAGTGAAGCGTAAAGATTGTAAAGCAGTTTGACATTTCAGCTATCCGGATGCCATCGCCGAATACAGAGTTGTCTGTTTTGAGTTTTGAGTAGATCTAAGATTTCTGGATACCGCTTTTCAAACGAAGAAATGACGACTCCGACGCCAATCCGGCTTTCAATCAGGGTTGTGGGAGTTTTAACAATCACAACGTGTCCTTTCCAGGCGAGAAGGTCAAGGGGTTTAATTTCTTCTAGAGAGATTCCCCTTCCAAAGTGAATGAGATCGGGCGTGTTGCGTGGGGTATAGCCATTGGTCGCTTGATATAAAAGACCAGAGCAATCAAGTCCGCGGCAGATGGCGTCATCACGATCTTCTTGGGATGCAGTTTTTAGGACAGGATAAAAATCTAAAAGCTCTGGGATTCCGGCCTGCCAATTGCCGCCCCAAAAATATCTGAGCCCAACACGATCTTCCATCCAGCTTAAAATCTGATTGATGGAAGGAAGTTTTTTGATTCTTTCAGGCGCACTTTCCGAAGAGGGTTGTAAGAAACGACGATCGACATAAAGAGATGCGGTTGATCGATACTCGTTGGTTTCGACTTGAAGTAGATGGTCTGTAATTCTGTCAAGGCATCTAAATTTTGTGTCCGGAAGTGCAATCCCCTCCATTTCCATCAAGCGGCCTTGAGAATCTTTTTTCAAAGGAAGATGATTGAATGGAAGATTGGGTGTATTGAAGAGAGGGGTGGGAATTCTGGCAATGAAAGTCATAACCACCAGTGTAATAGAAAAGTAGCCCTCTTTCAAGAGGGCTACTCAAGAGATCGTTAAACTTTTACAGGAGGGTTAGCATAATCGATGGTATAAACTCCGCGTACTTGGCCCCACTTATTTGGATTTTCACCCGTTTTGACCGCTCCCGCTTTTTCCAGAACACGAATAGACGCATCGTTGTCCTTGCGAGCTGTTGCCACCATTTGCGTCACAGTAGCCCCATCGGCAGTCAGCGGCTGTCCATAAATTTTGTAATGGTTCGCAATGAGTGCAGGGATATAGCGTTGAGCAACGGCATGGACGGCTTGCGATCCATATCCTTTCCTTTGTTCTTCTTTTTTAATTGCAAAAGCGGTTTCTAATTGGCCAGGGTTATCGCCAAATCCCGCAACAATAAAGCCAATGGGAACAGTAGAGCAAGTGGATTGGTCTTCGACCTTTTTGGAGATCAAAAATCCGCTAAAGGGACTTTTTTCGGTTGGATTTTGGCTTGTCCAACGCTTAACAAAAGTATCGACGCGTCCTTTGGCGGCTTTCATTTGATCTGCTTTCCATTTCTCTTCACCGTCTTGTTCAAATCTCTTTTCATTATCTGTATACAATCGCATTGTGGCAATGTCTGTATACACGTTCTGCATGAAATCCAAGTCTTTCTCTTGGATAGGGCGCAAAATGAGATCTTTTGTTTCGATGGTGATAGAAGAACCTTTTTGGAAAAAATCGGTAACGGCAGTGTCGAGATCTGTTACAGATGTAATTGCTGACATGATTAATCCTTTGGTTAGGAGGTGGAAAAACGGAAGAGAGTTTAGTGAAAGGAGTTTTCCAGATCAAGCAAAAAGATTTGAGTGAGTTCTCGATTGACAATTACGCCCCACCCTTCTTAAACTTCACTGAGAAAAAGGAGTATTTCATGAAAAAATTAAGCAAGATTTTTCATCTCGTTGGGCTTCTCTTTTTATTGGTAGGATGCTCTTCCAAACAGCAAAATGTCGTGAAGGTGAATCTTGGAGCTGAACCGACAACGCTTGATCCACGCAAAGCACGGGATCTTCAAGCGATGACATTGTCGAGAATGTTTTTCGAAGGGCTAACGCGCATGAATCGAGAGGACAAAGCCGAGCTTGCTTTAGCTGAAAAAGTCGATATCTCAGCAGATGGAAAAATTTATACGTTCACATTACGAACAGCGGCTTGGAGTAATGGAGACCGTGTGACTGCGCAAGATTTTGTCTACGCTTGGACAAAAAGTTTAGATCCTCATTTTCCGTCCGATCAGGCATTTCAGCTCTATGTGATTAAAAATGCTAAAGCTGCCAAAGAGGGAAAGGTTAGTCTCGATCAAGTGGCAGTAAAAGCATTGGATAACAAAACACTCCAAGTGCAGTTGCAAAATCCAACACCTTATTTCCTAGAAGTTGCTGCGCTTCCTATTTATTTTCCATACCCCGCAAAAGCCGATCAAAATGCCGACCTAAAGAAGGTGATTGGCAACGGCCCGTTTCTTTTGAAAGAATGGAGACATAACGATCTGATCCGCGCTGCTAAAAATCCGTCCTATTGGGATGCGTCTAACGTCAAGTTGAAAGAAATTCATTTGACGATGGTTCAGGAAGAGACCGAGTTAAAGATGTTCGAAAAAGGAGAGCTCGATTGGGCAGGGTCTCCCCTTTCCACTCTTCCGATCAACGCTTTGGCGGGACTTAAAAAAACGGGCAATCTCCACGTAAAGCCGTTTCTTGCGACGTATTTTTTCCGCACCAATGTGGAGTCAGAACTGTTCGAACACCCCTTAGTGCGTAAAGCCTTTGCAGAGGCGATCAAAAGATCAGAGATTGTCGAATATGTGACTCAAGGCGGGCAACTGCCAGCAACAGGGCTTCTCCCCCCTTCACTAAGAGGTTTGGGAGGCCTAGAAAATGGAGAACTAGCGGATGGAGACAGCCAGCAGGCTCGTAAAGATTTTGATCAGGCCTTGGAGCTTTTAGGGATGGATCGACAAAAGCTCCCTTCGATTTCTCTCATGTACGTTGCTGGAGAGAGGAATCACTTGATTGCGCAGGCAGTGCAAGAGCAATGGAGAAAAGCTCTCGATGTGGAGGTGCAGCTACAAGCTGTTGAAAGAAAAGTCTACTTCGATCGTCTTTCTAAGAAAAACTACCAGCTCGCTTCAGGGAGCTGGACAGCCGATTACAATGATGGGATGAACTTTTTAGAGATCTTTAAGTTCAAAGCGGGAGGATCGAACAACACGGCTTGGGAAAATCCGCAGTACAGAGAGCTCTTAGATCTAGCCGCAGAGACAGTCGAAGCAGGTCAAAGGCAGCATCTTTTCCAAGAGTGCGAAAACATCCTTATGAAAGAGATGCCGATCATTCCGGTATTTCACTACACGATGCTGTATGTTTCGAATCCTAAAATCAAAGGTGTTGTCTTATCGAACTTAGGAAGTGTTGACTTCAAATGGGCGTCTGTTGATCAATAAAAGAATGAAAATATTAGGCATTCTATTGCTGATTTGCTCTTCGGCCTTTGCCGGAGTAACGCTTGTTAACGACAGTATTTATAAATTAACGGTCCATATCCGGGCAGCAGATGGGAGTGATCTGGGGGTCATGCAAATCAATTCACAGCAGACGATGCAGTGGAATACATTTTCAGGCACGACAGGCAATCTCCAATATTACAACTCATCTCAAACGCCTTATACCGTCATTTGGTTTTGCAATAATGGAAGCACCGATTCTCCTTATTCAATTTGGACGGGGGTCCCTTCTGGCGCTGTCTGTAATGCCAATGGAGGAGAAGGCCTGCGCAGTTGTCAAGCGCCGAAAAAACAAAACCAGCAACAACCACAGCCTCAGGCGCCCTCACCGCAGCAAAACATGCAGAACCAAACAGAACAAGATGTTGGGCCTCCGGAAGGCTTTTTGAACCCATAAAAGCCGCCCTTGAATCATTTTCGAATCGTTGTTTCAAAGAGGATTTTATCGGGGGAGGATTCTAACAGAGGGAATGAAAAAATTAAGCCGCCTGATTGACAACGAATAGTTCCTTGGAGAATTTTTTCTTTCAGTTGTACTAATTCAAATTGGTTAAATTCAGGACGCTCGTCCCAGCTAATACCAAAAATCCATTCTCTTTCATTCAGGCAGAAGTGCGGATTCAGGTTTTCATGAACAAGAGCGCCAGATGGAATCTGGCTAGACCAAGAACTCACTTTTGCCCTAGCGTAGAGCATAAGAAAAGTGTCGTTGAGGATAATATCCACATTTTCTGGGTTTATCAGAGACATCAAACAAGTAAAAGTACATTGGCCATTCTGCAAACGCACTGTGCCTCGGGCAAATATAGGGTTATTTTTGGTTCGAAACTCAGTGGAAGGCCTTTCTTCTAATTTTGAATGACTATGATTTATTTTGAAAATGGACCCTTGGTTACCTAATTGATAAAACCACGTCGGATCGTATGCACTCCCATAGAGTGGGTTTTCGATTTGATGGTTGCGCTGTACATAAGTTGTGATTAAGGAGAGTATCTTTTTAAAAGGATGATTCATTCTAGTATCGTGATGTGCATATTGGTTCACTGTGCAGAGGAAAGTGCTATCTTTATATTTTAAAGTAAACGTACCTTCATCTTGCTTATCTTTCAAAAAATTGTACGGAACGTAGAAAGGATCGGGAAAACGAGCAACATCCGGAGGGCATGATTCGTAAAAAACAGAAATGGGAACTAAAAAATCGTGAGGATCAAGGGGAAGCAGAGAGCCGTCTTCCATTTTAAGATCGAGGAATTTTGGATAAGCTTTTACAAATTTAGAAGGATCTCCGATATAACCCCCATCAATAGTAGTAAGATAGAAGGGAACTTCGTAGGTGGTTTTAGGCATGGGCGCTATTGGAGGAGAAACAGCTATAGGTTTCAGAGGAAACGGCTCAATGCTGATAGATGAGGGGGCTACCGGAGTGCTGACAGACAGGGTAGAAACTGGAAGTTCAGCGTGTGGGGAACTTGTAAGATCAGAACTGGAAGTAAGTGGCTGTTGTGCGGATGGGGTTAAATCTAGGCTTTTTTCTAGCTGATCTTTTGATTCATGACTAGAGGCGGTCGCATCAAGAGCAGAAGGTGTAGTTTTTTTCGAAAGTAAATTTTCCTCCTGAGAAAATTCTCCTTGAATGTTCAGAGAAGAAGATGAGTCTTGTGGTGGTGGCCGTTTTCGAGCATTCCATAGATTGGAAAGTCGTTCAAATAGAAGCCTTCTAATTGTCAAAGCGAAAGAGGTAGCCGAAGCTTGGGTGCTAGCTTTCCTAGCTCTCCAAGTTTTAACGCCTTGGCTAGCAACCCAAAGTCCAACCCCACCTAGGATTATAAGCGCAATGGAGATAGGCACGATTTTGGAAAAATTTTGGAGCGGCGGGAGGGATTCTAAACGGTTGCCTGAAATATTATTAGAGGATGAAGTAGTCATATAGATTGGAGACCTATTTTGCTCTGTTTATTCTTTCAAATTTATTGGGATGGGCCGTTACAATGATTCTTGCTGAGGGATTCCTTTTTCGTAGACGATTTTCTTGGTCAATCTTCCGTCTTTATCGGAAAGGGTTGCAATTCCTTTGCCGTTTTCAACTTTTGAGATCGGTTTTTTTCCGTCTTTTTTGAAGTACGACCCTTTCATAAGGTGGCCGTTTTCATACTCTTCTGTGAGCATCAGGCCGCCGTCTTTGAACCAGGCATAAGAGGGGCCGTGTTTTTTATTGTCGTGCATCTCGCGCTGGCTCTCGAGCACGCCGTTTTCGTACCAGGTTTTAACGGTGCCGTGCATGGTATCTTCCTTCCATTGGAGGCAAAGCTTGGGAGAGGGAGGATCTTCATCAGAAGGATAGTATTCCCATTCTTCGCCGTCCTTCATGTTATCTTTGAGGTGGTAAAGTGAAACGAGTTGGCCTTTAGGGTTAAATGTCTTCACTTGCCCTTCCGGGACGCCTTTTTGGTATTCGACTAAAGAGACGAGAATGGAATTTTCAAAAAGCGCCTGGAATCCAGCGCGATTTTCAACGCGGGAGCACTCTTTTCCATCGGGCGAATAATAGGTTCCGCTTAAAAGTAGGCCTTTTTCCCACTCTTCACCGTATTTGATTTGATTGGGGGTCCAAATGGCCATGGCTGTCCCATCACAGAGTCCATCGGTGTAATTAACTTTTTCTAGGCAAACCTCTTGCTCATTGAACAGCTGAACAACTCCATGGATCTCGTTTTTTTGGTAAGGGATTTCTTTCGATAAGGTTCCATTTGGGTGAAAATAGAGAGATGTTCCTTCCAGAAGTCCTTTTTCGTAAAAAATTTTAGCGAGGAGACGGCCTTGTTCATCATAGACTAGGGAAGTTCCTTCAAAAAACCATGTGAGCTGGGCCATTTCGCTAATATCAGGAGTTCCTTCGATCACGTAGGCTTCGACTTTGAGCTGGCCATTCGGGTGCCACTGTATGAACTTTCCATGGGCCCTTCCGTTTTCAACTTCGAGATACTGCCAGGGCTGTCCATTGGGATGATAGGTGGTGACTTTGGAGTGGGTTTTTCCTTGGCTTGACTTCCCAAACACCCTGACGACTTTTTGATACGGCTGAGGGGTTAAGAAATCGGTGTTTTCATATTTTCCTAGCCGCTCTTTGGCGCTGATGGTTTCTGAAAACCCATTCCTGTCTAAGGTTTGAATGGTTGTCAGGTCATTTGCGTGTTGTGCTGTTTTGGAAGCACATCCTGTTAGAAGTAAAAAGAGAAAGAAGGAAGCTATTTTTTTCATGGCGCTCTTTTGATTATTTCTGCTTGGATGGTATAGACAAATTCATCGGCTTTTTCTTTCGTTTTCTTGAGATCGAACTCTTTCATCAAGAGAAGAGGCCGTCCGCTTTCCTCATGATCTTCAATAGTAGCGAGGAATTTCTTAAGATCGTCGTCGTTCATTTGCACGCTGCTAGTCATTTTAAGTTCGGTCTCTTGAAAGAAAGGCCCTTCGCGCTGCTCAAGCTCTGCAAACCGAATCCGATTTTGATCTCCTTGTAAAAAGGAAAGTCGTTCTCGAAGGACGGTGTTGCTCGGATATTGCTTCACAAGCGCTTGGACACGGTGGAGCTCTGGTGTCAGAAGGGGAAGAGTTTCGACGATTTGCGAGAGATAGTTGGAGTTGCACTGCTTGACGTTTTGCCAAATGCGACTGCGCGCAGCTTTAGAATTTTCCAAATTGCGACCGTTTTCTTCTAAAGCTTCGATTTTTTTCATCCAGATTTGAAGCTCTGCACTTTTGTCTTCAAGACGCCAAATCAGCAGACATAAAGGAACTAGCCCCAAAGCCAGTAATAGCAGTGGATTGGTTTTTTTTAAGTCCTGCGTAAGACGCAGGAAAGTTTGTAAGACTCTTTTTGGGCGGTCCATGTAATTTTGTGTTTTTTGTCGACGAGTGTCGGCGTTTTTTCCAACGCTTCTTGAAAGCGGTGGGCAACAGCCGGGCTCTCGGCGGTAAATTCAATTTCAACTTTAACTTGGTAGGGCTGCGTCTGATCGCCTACTTTTGGATATTGGGTCAGTCCATAGTGGAAATGAACAATCTCGATCGGTTCTTTAACCGTTCCTAGCCAGGAGAGCACATCGCGAGCAGAGGGGACGTTTGGGAGCAAAGGGAATTCTTTCCCATCTTGAGAGAGCTGTTTTTGCCAGGCCATGAGCTGCTGTTCCAAGGAACCCGACGTGGAAAAATGGACGGCAATCCGATGTTTGAGAGCTGCTTCTTTTCGATGAATGATCCATTCTCCGATAGAGCCAACGACGAGCGCCAAGCCGAGACAAGATGCCCAAACGGTTTGTTTTAAGAGCCGGTTTTTTTTCAATTTCTTAGATGAAGTGAAACCGTTTTGCCGAAATTGGCAAGGAGTCTCGTGCAGTCCGTCTAATGCAAGTCCGATCGGCACTGCAAAGGCAAGTAGCTGCTCTGAAGAATAGTCTTGAAATGTAGGAAGGTCTGGCGGAAGGGCAAAATGGTGGCAATATTTATTTTTTAAATAGGTTTCAAGGCGACCCTTATCTTCAAGAGACTGGGAAAAAATAATTTTTTCTCCTTCCATCGCTAAAGCGGTGCTTTGATGAACCCAGCTGATCGATTGTTCTTGAAAGATAAGCCTTGCAAAACGGGCTAGAGCGATGGGAAGGCAAGAGACTTGATCAGTATCGACGTTTTTTTCTTGGAAACCGGCAAGATGCTTTTTTAAAGCAAGCCGAGTTGTCGCAAAAACGACGACATCAGTTTTTTCTTTATCCGGGTAAAAAAAAGGATGGATAACGGTCTCTTCCAAAGAAAACGGAAGGAGACTTTCTAATTGGAAGGGAAGGGCTTTTAAGACGGCAGAATGACGCGTTAGCTTGAGCGTAACTTCTCTGCGGATAACATCTTCCGCAGGGAGTGCGGTGACAATGTGTAAATTTTTTTCTTGAAGCAGTTCATAGGGGATCTCCTCAAATTCACCGATTCTTTCTAATGTCAATTGTTTTTTGACTTGAGAAACGACAGCAATTTTGACACTTTTCCCTTCTAAAAATAAGCCAAGTGCGCGCATGTGGTGGGATTTTATCCAAAATGTGGTATTATACCCAAGTGATTCCAAAATTTGGTTTTTGACTGCGCTAGCATCCCCACCTTTGCAGCCGCGTCCATCGACCATGTGCTTGCACATGGTCTACTTCCGCGACGGCTGCGCCTTCTGCAAATCTGGGGCGCTAGCTTTGTCAAAAGCAAAATTTTGAAATCACTTGGGTATTCTCTACACATGGTTTATTTTATCCACCAGGTCTTTTTCGGTTATACGATCCTGATTGCAGTCCGGTTGATTGCGTCATGGTTCCCTGCTTTTTACGGTCAGCCTTGGCTCCGCTTTATCGCAAGGCTTACCGACCCGTTTCTGAATGTATTCCGACGCATCATTCCTCCGATTGGCGGAAGACTTGACTTAAGTCCCATGCTGGCGTTTCTCGCGCTTAAAATGATCGAAAGCTGCGTTTACATGATCGGAGATTTTTTCAGCCGTTTAATCCGCTAATGACCCTATTAAAAAGGCCTTTTCAATTAGGTTCACTTCAACTTCCTTCGAATATTTTCTGCGCGCCCTTGGCAGGCTGTTCCGATCTTCCTTTTCGACGAATGACTACAAAGTTTCAACCCGGATTGGTCTACTGTGAAATGGTCAAAATGGACGCCCTAGTCCGCCACGATCCTCATACGTACCGGCTTTTAGATTACGAAACGGCGATGCATCCGATCGGAGCTCAACTCTGCGGTAGTAAACCGCATCTCGCCGGTAAATCTGCAAAAATTTTGGAGGAGTTGGGATTCGATGTGATCGATCTCAATTGCGGTTGCCCTGTCGATAAAGTCACAAAAGACGGCAGTGGCTCTGGGATGCTCAAGAATCTCAATTTGGTCGGAGATGTGCTGTCGAATATCATTGCCGCTGTCAAAGTCCCTGTAACAATTAAGATTCGAGCGGGATGGGATGAAAATTCGCTCGTCGGTCCTGAAATCGTTCAAATTGCGGAAAAAGCAGGAGCCGAAGCGATCTGCATCCACGGAAGAACCCGCGAGCAAGGCTATAAAGGAAAAGCCAATTGGCAGTGGATTCGCGACTGCAAGCAGGCGGCAAAGAAAATCATTGTCATCGGCAATGGCGATCTTTTTGATGCGCTGAGCGTCGAAAAGATGTTTGTAGAGACCGGATGCGATGCCGCATTGCTCTCTCGAGGAACGTTTGGGACGCCGTGGATTATCGAGGATGTCTATAACCACCTATCCGGCGCTCCAATTGCTACTAGAAGAGCCTTCGATTATCGTGATGCGCTTTTGGAGCATCTGGAGTTTGTGAGCCTTTACCATGCTCCACGTAAAGCCGCGATGGACCTCAGAAGAATCGGGTGCTGGTATTTAAAAAAGGGTCAGGGGACAAGACGCCTAAGAGAATCGTTGAATAAATCGAGAACTTTAGACGAAATCCGAGTCTTGATCAGAGAATATCCGTGGCATGAGACCGATTTCTCGACGCCGGAGCCGATGATGGAGGAAGCTTAGAGGGTGTTGAGCAATAAACAGTTTACTTAGAATGACGGTATAAAAGCCATAAAGCAATAAGGGTGATTTTTTGAAGCTCGTCATGTTGATAACAATTATTTCCGTTGTTTCTGCTGCTTGTTTAAATGCTTCTACAGAAAATAAATTTGATGTTTTTGTATATCGTGAAATTAAAGATGAATGTTATCACTTTATCTATAATATCCATCGCAACTTACAGATTTGGAAGTGGCCAAATTCTCTTGTAAAAGACACCTTGAAAATTGGCCTCGAAGATTATTTAATGAAGCACTTGAACACTCCTGAGTCTCGCACGCTGTATTTAAAATATGAAGCTATGGATTGGAACATTCACGAAATGGTGAAGATGCATTTGTCTTGCGAGGATTAATCATCATGTTTGGTTGAAAAACTGGGACAAATCGATGATTTCAGTAAAGGCTTTGCTTTCTTTTACTGCTTGAGAGACTCCATTGACATGAATAAGTACTGGTCTGATTGAGAAGTTTTTTGGATAGGAAATGCTTTCGATCTTTTTCTTCATTTCTTCGATGACAGAACCCTTAATTTCAGAGGCACTAAATTTGATTTCACAGATGTACAGAGTGTTATGTCTGGTCTGAATCATCAGATCGATTTGACATCCCTTCTGGCGCTGCGTTTTTCTTTGAAAGAAGGGGCCTGCGTTGGTAATTTCGACTAAATCAATACGAAGGATTTTACACAGGCTTTTTAGATTGTTGACGACCAGGTTCTCGAATTGCAGCCCCATCACCGACTCCCATCCTGGCAAGTGCATGAATGACTTGGACTCAAATAGATCCTTTGAGATCTTGTCTTGATTCGTCGCTATGTATCTTAAATAGAATCTGATGTAATTGTCTTTTAACCTAAACTTTTTGAGCCGAGATTCTCTCTTAGTTAAGAGATTCCAAGTGCAGTCTTCTTGAATAAATCCGGCGAGATCGAGGTTATCCAAACAGTGAGAGATAAAACCACCTTTTTCCATGCCAAGCTTTTCGCAGATCTCATCGAGAGAAAGGGGGGCATGGGCAAGAGTTTTTATGATGTTGCTATATGTCTGAGCTTTTTTAGAGAAAAGATCTGAAAATATCTGATCGAACTCGCGAAATAGCAGCCCATTCGATTGAAAACAGAGTCTGTGAATATTATCTTCTGCCGATTGAGAGGGGATGATTTCTTCCAGATATTTCGGAATGCCTCCAGTGACGGACAATACCTTAAATTTTTCATGAGAGCTAACCCTATTTTTTTGAGCACCCCAAAATTCACTGCTTTCCGCTATAGAGAGCTCCTCTAGCACCATGTCTACGGAGATTCTTCCAACAAAACCTGTACTCTTCAGAATGTTTTCCTCAATCCAGCTAGAAACAGACCCGCAAATAATCAGGATCAGTTCTGGATTGTCTGAGAAATTTAGATCCCATGCTGTTTTGAGTTGGCCTAGGAAGTCAGGATCCTCCGACCCCATCCATGAGATCTCGTCGAGAACGATGACAATCTTCTGACCTTTAGCCTGATTCCCAAGAAATGTAAAATGCTCGATCCACTCGGAAGCCTGTATTTTAGGCATATTCAGATTTTGGGCTAATTGGTTCGAGAAAGCATCTAGTTGCCGCTGCTTTGTGATGCCTTGTATAGGTGGGAGCCCTGTGAAGATCCAACTCTTTTTATTTAATACAAATTCCTTGATTAAGCGGCTTTTTCCCACCCTTCGTCTTCCTCGGATGACGACCAGGCTGGCGGACGTTTTCCTGAGGAGAAGCTCTAGAGATTCGAGTTCTTTTTTGCGTCCAATGAATTTCATGTCATTCTTGTGATGTAAAAATCAGCCCTAATCTTACATCATAAGACAGACAAATGTCAATCTTGTGATGTATTTAATCCAAGACCCCATGGGAGAAATAGGGTGTTATGAATAGTTTATAACAGGTAAACCACTGGTTTGACCAGTGGACTCCCAAGGCTTGGCCTAGAGATTTAGTAGAAAAGTAAAGTCCACATCAAAAATGCACTCTCATCCTGCGCATCCTGTCATGGTTGTACAGCTGTGACAGGATACGCAGGATGCGCAGGATTGAGGAATAAGGTAGCTAAAATCACAAGCCAGGAAAGCATTAACTAGCTGGCAGCCCTTGGGGCTGCTCATAATTCATCAAGCTCCCCGCTTTACGGGGACGTTCTGACTGTAATAATCAATAAAAATTTTATTGATCAACACCCTCTTAGGTCACTCGGTAATCGTGGATGTATTGTTCCATCAGTTTCAAGGCTTCGATTACGAGCGCTGGATCGGCTCGATTCAGGTAGGGTTCGAGATCAGCCATATACCGCTTAAACTCGGATAATACCTTATCGGCCAGCTTCTTACCTTCATCTTTGTGATAAACGGAGGTGTTTTTGGTGTGCCAGTGCATCTGTTTGCTCTCACCAATGAATTTTTCCATTTGTTGGTTGAGTTCAGGAATGTTTTTCGATGTTTTAAGCAATTTTCTGAATTCAATGCAGGTATTACGAAACGCTCGGTGAAGCTCTTCACTTGGAGGGCTTTCAAAATTGGCAGGCAATTCCATCGTGTTTCTCCCTATACACTCACATTAGAACCGGGAGATCAAAAAAACAAGATTATTCTTTGCTGAGCTTGTCTTCAAAAATCTTGAGAAGGCGTTTGATTTCAGAACTCGATTCTTGGAACTCTTTTTCACTCACGACCTTCTTTTTCTGTTTTTTCTTGACGAGCTTGGAAATGAACTCTTCGACGGTCTGGGTTTTAGCGCCTCTTTGCTTGGCTTTACCTAGAAGCTCATAATCGGAAGAGACGACCGTTTCTTGGGAGGGATTGGGTGAGTCGGCAAGAG
>DASUCX010000060.1:0-2914 GCA_036275855.1 Rhabdochlamydiaceae bacterium | reverse complement strand
ATTGAGCTTGTGCTCCGCCTGTAAAGACTCGTGTAAGTGTATAATTAGTGGCAGACTTTGAACCAATTCAATGAACTCATCATCAGGACGTGCAAATAGTTCTTTTATTCTTTCTACATTGCCATTTTGAGCTTTGAGGTTGGTGGTGCTCGTCTCAATGCGTTGTATGTAGATAGCGTGAGTTTTATTGACTTCATCTTGGAATGCGGGATTTTTTGAGCAAGGGACCCCTTCATTTTTTTTGGATTCTAGAATGTGGATGAACTTGTCGCAGCCTTCTTTTTGCTGGGTAAAAGGCTCAACGGTATTCCATAGAAATTCTCTAACTTGGTCGGCTGCAGAAATTTCGGTTGGCATAGTAACTCCATGTGTTGGTGAGTGAGATATAGAGAGTGGTTTGCTTTTGCAGATACTCTCTTAAACATTACACTCTGATTGGGGATAGCGTCATCAAATTTTGTCATATTCGGCTTTAGCTAAGAGAGAATTTTTATCTACTAATGTATGTCCGGCGATCTTCTTTAGTGATCTTTCGGTTTTGATATTATCGAGCTTCCTCTGCTCTACAGCAAGAGCGAGGCGGGAATTAATTTCGGACAGAGAGTTGAGCAATTCCGTCACATTAGCATGAGGGTGTCCCAATAGTACTTCATATTCTTTTGTAATGACCTTTTGATCTTCGAGCTTGGCGATGTTCATCTCAATGCATTCTATGTACATTTTTTGGATTGCGGGGTCTTTTGAGAAAGGAACCTGCTCGTGGTTTTTTACGGAGTTCAGATAGAGGATCATTTCGTCCGTAGATGCTGCGTTCCTCCGTAGGTCATTCCGTAAAGTTTCTTTCATTTTAGCGACTTCAGAAATTGCAGATGTCATAGTAACTCCATACGTTGAGAGTTAGAAATAGAGAGTGTTTGCTTTTGCAGACACTCCCTTTAGAAACTGGGTTTTAGGACAGCTCCTTAAAAATTAAGCTTTGATTTTGATGTCTACGCCAGCTGCGACGGGAAGGATTTTCAGCTTGTCGATCGTGTCAGGGGTAGGATTAACGAGATCGATCACGCGGCTATAGGTGTACATTTCAAACTGCTCGCGGGCTTTTTTGTCGACATGCGGAGAGCTCAGGACCGTAAATCTCTCTTTTTTTCTTGGGAGAGGGATAGGGCCTGCGATACGAGCGCCTGTTCTCTTTGCGGTCTCGACGATGTCGGCGACAGCACGATCAAGCACACGTTGATCGTATCCTTTAAGCCGAATGCGGATCTTTTGCCGCACCTGTGGTTTCGGTTGCGGTTTCGGCGGCTGCTTGGGTTGAGGCTTGGGTTGGGCTTTTGCCATATTTTTTCCTTACTTTTTTGTAATCTCTTCTTGAATTTTCGCTGGAACCCTTTCGAAATGGCTAGGTTCCATGGTATAGTTTCCGCGGCCAGACGTGATGGAGCGCAGTTGTGTCGAGTATCCGAACATCTCGCCGAGAGGAATCTCAGATTCGACTTCAACGATTCCCTTGTTGGCGGTTTGGTTCATGATGCGGCCGCGGCGCCGATTGACGTCGCCAATCACATCGCCCATGGAAGCTTCTGGTGTTGTGACGACCACTTTCATGATCGGCTCTAGGAGGATAGCACCCGCTTTGCGGCAGGCATCTTTCACAGCCATCGATCCGCAAATCTTAAACGCCATCTCGTTCGAGTCGACTTCGTGATACGATCCGTACACGATAGCGACTTTGACGTCGACAAGAGGATAGCCGGCTAAGACGCCCGTGCTAAGTCCTTCTTCAACGCCTTTGATCACAGCAGGGATGAATTCTTTCGGAATGACGCCGCCGACGATCTCGCTGACGACTTCATTCCCTTTACCTTTTTCGTTCGGTTCAATTTCAAGGCAAACGTGCGCATATTGACCGCGTCCACCCGATTGCTTGACGTATTTTGTTTCGATCTTCGAAGGCAGCGTGATCGTTTCTTTGTAGGCGACTTCCGGTTTCCCGACGTTCGCTTGAACGGCAAACTCGCGGAACATCCGGTCCCGGAGAATCTCCAGGTGGAGCTCGCCCATTCCTGCGATGATCGTCTGTCCGGTCTCTTCGTTGGTAAAGACACGGAAAGTTGGATCTTCTTCAGAAAGAGAAGAGAGTGCTTGAGAGAGTTTATCTCGGTCGGCTTTCGACTTAGGCTCGATCGCCATCGAAATCACAGGGTCGGGGAAGACCATTTTTTCAAGGAGAAGTTCGTTGTCTTCAGCGCAGAGAGTATCGCCGGTTGATGTGTACTTTAACCCAATGCAAGCGGCAATGTCTCCTGTAAAGAAGTCGTCGCGGTCTTTCCGTTGGTTCGCATGCATTTCGATGAGGCGGGAGACTCTTTCTCGTTTATCTTTTGTCGTGTTGATCAAGTTGGTTCCACGTGTCAGCGTTCCTGCGTAGATGCGGACGAATGTCAAACGGCCTACATATGGATCGGACATGATTTTAAACGCCAGGGCAGCTAAGGGGCTGTTATCATCCGGGGTGAGCTCAAGAGGCTCACCGGTTTTAATATTGATTCCTTTGATGTTGCCGCGATCGAGGGGAGACGGCATCCATCGGACGACGGCGTCGAGAAGAGGTTGGATCCCTTTGTTTTTGAACGCTGTTCCGCAAAGAACAGGGTTCATCTTATTGGAGATCACGCCTCGACGGATTGCGGCGTGGATTTCGTCTTCTGTTAAAGAATTAGGGTTTTCGAGGACTTTCATCATGAAAGCATCATCGGAATCGACCGTCGCAATTTCTTCGAGCATCTGCTGGCGCATTTGTTTGCATTTATCTGCGAGATCAGCAGGGATGTCAGCTTCTTCGTATTTTGCTCCGAGGGTTTCATCAAGGAATAAGTAAGCTCTCATGGTGACGAGGTCGACCATTCCTTTGAAT
>DASUCX010000059.1:0-3484 GCA_036275855.1 Rhabdochlamydiaceae bacterium | reverse complement strand
GGTGTGGTTTCCACATTGCGGGGGCAAAACAGCGAAATTTTCGCAGCATCAGGAAATTAAAACGAGAGCATGATAGCTCTCGACCTAAAGTTGTTCATTTGATCATAAATGATCAGGTTTGGCTAACTTTTGGAGAGCGGTTTTTGAAGCTTGGAATTCAATTGATTTTTTCAATGACGTTCGGGTTGATCCCAAAAGCGATACAGTTGCGTGGGGAGAAGATATCGATCTCGATGCTTATGTTTTGAGGCAAAAAGTCGAAGTTAAGAAAAAGTCTAGCAGCTAATCACAGAGGTAGTTGCAAAACTCGCCTTCGATGAATTCATAGAAGTTCATTAGATCGATCAAGTCAAGAGTGTCTTGATAGTTCTGCTGGATCATCCTCTGATGATAGGCAATGCGGTCTTGGACATCCTGCGTATGGAGCACAGATCCTGGGTAGAAACCGGCTTGAGTAGCGTACTCTTCTAAGCGCGCGCAGATGACCTGAGGAGGAAATTTTTGAATGAGCCGTTGCAAGGTCTGGCGGTACCGGTTGAGTGCGACAAGCTCTTCCGGGCCAAGGACAATTTCTTTTTTGGTGATCCGATCGATTTGGTAACTCGCTGCTTTGGCTAGGAGAGAATTAAAGGAGGCAGCCATGTCAATTGCGCAAAAAGAGTCGGTCTTTTCGTCGAAGAAGATATTTGGGCGGCTGCGGTCGGCATTTCCCAAATAGGTGTCTAAGGCGACTAAGTCAGCAAGGTCAGGATGGAGTGACATGTGATGGATGACTGCAGGTGTTAATCCGGACTCTTCTTCTGATAGTGGCCCCCATTTTTTCCATGTGCAAGAACCTTCTTTTCTGAGCTTTTGATGAATATCAAAATCGGTCCAAGGGAGTTTTTCTTCGGTGGAGACACCGGGAGCAAAGGAATGAAGGCTGGCGGGAAGGTTTTGGAATTGTTTGCCCTCAAGAGAGGCGCCTGCCGGGATGAGAGCAACGTGGTTGACGGCGATTTTCATCTCTTCGGCAATTGAACAAGCCACTGTGTCAATGACAAGAAGGAACTGTTCGTCCGGGGAGGGGTCTTTGATTTGTTTGACGATGCTCTTTTTTTCGGAGTTTTCCACGATGGAGATCCAGCAGTCGTCTGTTTCAAACGATCGAATGAGAGAAAAGCTTATACTGCGGTCGGCTTGAAACTTTAATTTGGACCTGCGCGAAAACTCCCGCGATTCGACGATCGTAAACGGGTCAATATTGCTAATATTGACCCGTTTACGATCGTCGAATCCCGGGGTTTTGGCGCGGTCCAAATTTAAAGTTTCAAGCCGACCGCAGTATAGTTCAATCCAGTTCTTTAGGTGATAGAGTGGGAGTATGTCTGACATTTCAGAGTCACCGTCTAAGCCATTTAAAAGTGTGCTTCCATATAAAATGCCAATGACTTTTCCTTCGACGTTCAAGACAGGAGATCCCGCATTTGTATTCCCAAAAGGTATACTCGAAATTGCAGAGCCTTGAGGATATCCCATAATTTTACCTATCGAAGGTAGCGCCAAGAGAGTTTTCTTATTAACTAACGCTCGCCCTCGAAGGGAGAAAACCCAGTTTCCAACTTCCTCTTTGTTCGGTGCAATGTTAAGATAAGATAAAGTCATATCGCTGGGTTTATCAATTTTAAAAAGAGCGATATTTGCAGCGGGATGCTCGGCGATGAGCGAAGCCTTTACGAAGATGCTTTTCTGAGGGAGAAAGGCAAGGGCGCTAAACTTAGAGTTGATGAGATGTTTGTTCGTAATGAAATGCCCATCTGGGGTAATAAAAAAAGCCGTTCTTGGGTTGTGTTCCAATAAATCCCACCTTTGTTTAGCCCAAGTCGTCCAATCGGGAGCTTCCTCATAAATGAACATGCAAATGGTTTGCATCACGTCTTCTGTCAGCTTATCTAAGGATTGAGTAGAAATCGGGGTCGAATTTTTGTCATTTTCTAGGCTTACTCCTTCAAGTATCGGGTAGTTAAGAGCTCCTAATTTGAGCGAGGCAAAGAAAAAGAGTAGGGCAAAAAGCTTGTTCATTTTTTTAGCCTTTGTGCTGTTAGTAAATGACAAAAACCATGTTTCGGAAGAGGTTACAAATAGACGCAATAAAGTTCAAGGATCAGCCACGGCTGCTGGCTCTGAGACATTATCTACGAGGAGCTCTCTGTTTTCTCACTTTCTTTCATCAGGCGCACCTGCAAGCTCTCGAGTAGGGCGATATCTTCCACATCTGCACGTTTTTTCTCCTCCTCAATCTGCTTGCGGTTAAATTCCGAAAATCGCTCAAGGGCAAGCTTTTCTGCAACTTGAGCTGAGACTTTCCCAGCGTGATTGAGCAAGTCCATTTCGTTAAAAGAGAGGAAGGCATCCAGCTTTTCTTCCCACTCCAGCATTGTCACGGTTTTTCGCCGCTTGGCTTGAGTTTCAGCATAGTCCAAATACATCACGACAATCTCATTTAGCTCTGCCAGTTCGGTTTGTGAGAGATAATTTTTAGCAATCGTGACGTCCTGTTTTCTAACATGAGGGCCGCTCCAACTACTGAGACCCATGGTTGGAAAGCTGGGATTGGCTCGCTCTACAATAATTTCTGCCGCTGTTCTGTGCGTGACTGCCCAGAGCATTTTGTTTTGTACTTTCTTAAAAAAGAGTTGAGCTTGCTCACTTTGGGGATCGTAATCGACGGCTGTTGCATAAATATCCCGCACTTTTTGGTAAAACCGTTTTTCTGAAGCCCGGATCTCGCGAATGCGTTCTAACCATTCGTCGAAATAATCGGTTCCGCCGGGCTCTTTCAAACGTGCATCGTCCATCACAAACCCTTTGACCAGATATTCTTGAAGATGGGTCGTTGCCCATCTGCGGAATTGGGTGCCGCGTAAAGAGCGGACGCGATAGCCAATAGATAATATCATATTAAGGTTGTATAACTTAAGCTTGCGTTGAACTGATCTTCCTCCTTCGGATTGAACTTGTAAGAGTTCCTTACAAGTTGCCTCGGTACTTAACTCTTTTTCATGATATATTGCCCTGATATGCAGGGTGATGTTCTGAGGCGTCATCTGAAAAAGTTCAGCAATTTCCGCTTGAGACAGCCAAACGGTTCCCTCATAAGCCCTCAATTGGATTGAAACTATCCCATCTTCCGTTGTGTATAGGACCATTTCACCATCCGCCATAAACTTAAGCCTCTTTTTCTAAGCTGAAAATTTTGAAAAGACTTAGTTTAAGCTAAAAAATTCTTTCAGTCAAAGATCTGAAATGTATGGTATGGGAAAAGTTGACGACACGTTCTAATCTTTGTTAGTAGTTTTCCAAGGGGGCATGTAACAGTATCTCTTGAACTTATTCAAAGATAGTCATACATTATCAAAATGAATAAGTTTATTAGCATACAACAAGCGGCCATTTTCTTAGGTGTTTCCACACAAACACTTCGTCGATGGGAAAAAGCCAGAAA
>DASUCX010000058.1:0-4507 GCA_036275855.1 Rhabdochlamydiaceae bacterium | reverse complement strand
CTAATATTGGCATTGTTAGAAGTGATGACACTTGTCCCTGTCAGACTGACAGGACTAGGGAAAGAAAGCGGATTGGCTCCTGTAATCGTGATATTATTTCCAATCTGGATCAGATTCGCGCTTGTGAAGGAAAGGTTCGTTAATGGAGCTGTGTTGCCAACTGCACCGGTAAATGTCGCAGTACCTCCCGTTCCAGCACGGATTGTAACTGTTGTTGCTCCATTTAAGGAGCTTGTAAAATTAATATTGGCTCCAGCTGCCGTGCCGCCTGCGTTTGTACTATCAAATGTAGGGACGCCTGAGACAGAGACGGGTCCGGTCATCGTGATGATGCCGCCGCTTGTAGTAACATTACCGCTAATATTGATAGCTGTAGATCCTGTATAACTCAAAGCCCCTGTCGTTGTTGCGGTAGAGCTCTGAGTGACGGTTGCAGCGGTTGCGGATAAGCTGGTTAACGGAGTTGTTCCACCGACGGCTCCAGTAAATGTCGTTGTCCCTGATCCTCCTGCTATCGTCAGCGCCTGAGCACCATTGAGGGTACTGCTAAAACTAATATTAGCATTGTTAGAAGTGATCGAACTTGTTCCAGTCATACTGACAGGGCTGGGAAATACGAGTGGGTTGGCCCCTGTGACCGTGATATCATTTCCAATCTGGATCAGGTTTGCGCTTGTAAATGAAAGGTTCGTTAAAGCATTGATTCCACCTACAGCTCCAGTAAAGGAGACATTTCCTGCTGTTCCGGCTCTTAGAGCGAGGGCTGTTGCACCATTAAGCGTACTCGAGAAACTGATGTTTGCTCCTGCTGCTGTGCCACCGGCATTAGTCGTATCAATGGTAGGACTACCTGAGACCGTGACAGGTCCAGTCATGGTTACAATACCCCCGCTTGTCGTGATATTGCCTCCAATATTAATCGCTGATGATCCAGTATAGCTCACTGCTCCTGTCGTCTTGACTGTCGAGCTTTGGGTGATGGTCGCAGAAGTTGTAGATATGCTCGTTAGAGCTGTGGTTCCACCAACAGCTCCCGTGAAAGTCGTTGTGCCAGCCCCAGCGCTAATGGTAAGAGGTCCTGCACCATTAACAGTGCTGGCAAAAGAGACGTTTCCACCAGACGTATTTAGGCTCATTGTGTCGCCTGTGGGGATGGTTACAGGACCACTAAACGTAAGCGGTCCATTATTTGTCGTAATGCTCCAAGTAGTAATGCCAGCTGCCTGAAATGTAATATTACTAGGATTGGAGGCAGCCCCATGGGAAATGCCAACTCCGGGCGTCGTGATATTGACGACTGCGTTATTATTATAGGTAATCGTTCCAGCTGTACATAGTACCACCGTCGATGCAGCATTGTTAATCGTCGTGTCGTTTAAGTTAAAGCCACCACCTGAGCAGGTTGCTGCAGTGGTGAGACCCGCCGATCCTTGATTGGTATTATTACGAGCAATCGTAATAGACGAGGGATCCATTAACCAAGAGCCGATTTTTCCCTTAGGAGATATGGTATTGACATTTCCTGTTTCTATGCCGAGATTCTCTTTGCCTGAGGTCTCGACAAATCCGCCATTTCCGCCTTCTTTCCCCCCGCGGGCAAAGATCTTTCCGTCAAACAGCGCCGTATCGTCGGCCCAGAAGATGACTTTTCCTCCATCGCCTAGCTGATAAGCATCAGCTTTAATTTGAGAATCGGCATCCATGACGGTTCTTATTGCGGTGCGGAAATCGCCTTTGCCTTGGTAATCTCCTCCAATGAGAACAGTGCCTCCGCCAAGGGCTCCCGACGCATCAATCTGAGCACCTGTCAGCTGAATGTGCTCGCCTAAAAGATGGACTGTTCCGCCTTTGAATTCGACATTGGAGACGTCGATGGTGCCTGCCGCTTCGATTTTAGCTTTCCCTTCTAAAACCACTTTATCCGCTGCTAGGGTGCTGCCGCTGACGAGCCGGATGACGCCATTGGATTCTTCAATGGCCGTTGCAGGGGTGATCCCATCGGAGTTGACGACCATCTTGATCGCTTTTTTCGCTGCCAACATAGAGATTTCAATTGCACCTCCTGCAGCTTCAATTTTGCCGTAGTTTTCAATCAGCGCCTCTTTCAAATCACCATCGACTGAGAATTGGATCAGCCCATCTCCGGAAAAATCGACAGTCACGCGCTCTGCTGCGGCTAAAACAACTCTTTCCGCGCGCGCGTATATAGTGCCTCGGTTTTCGATAACTGGGGCAAACATGGCGACAAAACCTTCGGGACTTGCGGCAATCATCCCTTCGTTGACAATGGTGGCTTTTTCAGAGCCGGGCTCTTGATAAAAGTTGAGTTTGCCATTCAAAAAATCTTCGTCGCGGATATTGAGGGTCGATGCCAAGAACGACCCGGTATTGACAGTCGCATTCGGGCCAAAATAGATTCCGCTGGGATTGACGAGAAACACACGACCGTTGCCGCTTAATTTTCCTAGAATCTTGCTGGGATCTTTGCCTTTAACACGGTTCAAAACAGTCGATTTGGAGGAAGGCTGAACAAATTGAACATGCTCGCCCTCTCCGATATGAAACTTCTGGTAGTTGATGATCGCTTTATCGGAAGTTGTGATCTTAAGCGTACGAGAGTCAGATGAATGGAAATCAGCTTGGCCAGCGGCAACTTCAGCATTCTCCGGTAAGGCAAGTAAAGAAGATGCCAAAACAAACGGGGTTAGGATTAAGAATTTTTTTAGAATGGCTGCCATGTTAGCTTAACGTAAGCGAAGACTCCTTTATTCTCGCTTCTGTGATTCAATGGAAATCCAACATCTCCGCTGAGGACAAATTTATAGGGCCCGTTAATCCTGAGCCCTACCCCCGTCCCCGTCAGAAACGTCCTGCTTCCACCGTTCAGGAAGGTTCCGCCGGTGTCCAGGAAGGCATCAAACTGCAGGATGTCTTTCCATTTTTTACTAGAGCTAAAAAAACGTTTATTAGCAAGAAATAATGGAGGAACACGGAATTCAAAGTTGAAATAATAGCCGTTATCGCCGAGTGCGACTGCCAACGGGAAACCCCTGACTGTATCGACGCCTCCAATGTAAAGCTGCTCGGGCAAGGTCAGTTTGCTGGGACTCAATTGCCCAGATCCGTGGAAGTAAAAAAAACAGTCTTTGGGCAGATGCTGAATCCTGTCGTAATCGGCATTGAGGATATAAAATCTTCCGCCGCCTCCTCTACGAGAGCTTTCATTATCCACTGCCTTCAAACCGCCCAGTAAATTAGGGATCCCCGCCGCAAGCCGCACATTAAGAAAATCCCTCCCCTGGGAAGGGACAAAATGATCGAGCAATATCCCTGCAGTCAACACCCGGAGTTTGTCATAGGAAACCAGATGATTATGAACGATGTTTTGGATCTGCTTGTAGTCAAAATAAGTAAAAAAATCGATGCTCAGAGTACGTCTTCTCAGAAGTGCTTGATTGAGTTTGACGGTCGCGATGCTCGAACGGCCTCTTAGGTGAAGACTTTTGAGTTCTTCGATCTTGAACTGGGAATAGAGATAAGCCAGTTCCATGGACATCCCATTTCTATTGACAGGCACTGTATAAGTGGCATCTGTGAAATAGAGCGCGTTAAACGGAAAACCTACAACTTCAGCAAGAGAAAACTTGTCACCCTGAGTCATGAGATTTCCCCAATCAAGCCGGCCACCAGCCCGGAAGTTCGTCGTTAGATCTCTTCCGTAGTTGTTCCCATTTAGATACAGATGGGCAGGACGCGCATCATTGACTCGTAAGATCACATCTGCATAGCCGAACTCTTTTCCCTTCTCGAGCAGCGCTCCCACTGAAAGATCGCTGTTCTCATTCAGGAGCATCAGCGCGCGCAGAAACTCATCATATTGAAGAGGCTTATTCTGCAACCGTCCAAAGTAGCTGCGGATAAACTCTTCAGTATAATATTTATTTCCCACCACTTGGATGTTTCCGAGTTTGCCCTCGATGATTTCAATCGTCAGAGTTTCATTCTGAAGCGTTTGGACAGGAGGATAGGCACGCGCAAGGAAGTACCCTTTTTTAGCATAATGCATCTCAATGAGATGGCACAGCTCGTAAATTTCCTTAAGAGACACCTTTTGATCTTGATATTTGTTGACCCAGCAATTCAGCTCTTCAGTGGAGATCGATTCATTCCCTTTGATCTCAATCTGACGAACATAGATCTTTTCTCCCATCGGAATCTCTAGCTTTTCCTTGGGAATATCGATTTGAATTGCCGGAACCTCTTTATTCGGCTCAAGAGGCTTACCTTCATACTCTTTTTCCAACTCCCGCTCGACCACGCCTGCAGAAGGTATCGGCGGAGGAAATGCCTCAATGGAAGCAAAAAGAAGGCTAAACAAAAAATACAAATATTTTTTATTCACCAGATGAGATTAGCAAAAAAAAATTTCAAAGACAACGATGAACAACTTTTGAAAATCCATCACATGTATACTGCGGTCGGCTTGAAAATGTGAATTTGGGCTAGC
>DASUCX010000057.1:0-8102 GCA_036275855.1 Rhabdochlamydiaceae bacterium | reverse complement strand
CCATGTGCAAGCACATGGCCTGCTTCCGCGTCGGCTGCGCCTGCTGCAAATCTGGGGCGCTAGCTTTATCAAAAACCAAATTTTGAAATTTCTTGGGTGTGAACCTATCCGGAAAGTCTAAAAAATTGGATTTTGCAGGATTTTTTGTTAGATTTTGCAGCCGCTTTGCAGGACATACTTGAATAAGTAGACCAAAAAGCGGCTGCAAAATATGACAAAAAAGACAAAAAAGCCAACTTTTAGACTTTCCGGATAGGTTCATAGTCATGGAGATTCCAAGTTGACTAAATGGTTCGGACGACCTTAGACTGTTTGTATGTGGTTCAATGGAGTCACAAGGGAGGCCGTAAGGCGGCAAAGAAAAAATATCAGTAAAGAAAGTGGAGGTTTTTATGAAAGGCTATACATTGAAAGTCAAACGAGGTATTTTTCTGGCAATGGCTGTGCTCTCATTAGGTTCTTCCAATCTGTTACTGGCACAAACGACCGGCGAAAAGGTCAAGAGCGGCATCGATGCGTCCGCGGAGAAGTTGAAAGAGGGTGTCGATAAGACGGGCGAGATCGCTCAAAACACAAAAGAAAGTGTCAAAAAAGGTATCAAGAAGTTTGGGGAAAAAGTCGAAGATCTTCAAACCTATTTCCGAAAAACATTCCATGAACAAACAACTGTTGGTCCCGCGACGGTGTCAGATGTCACGTTCAATGGCCATCATATGGCGGTTATTGTCAAACCGGGGGAGCGTATTGAGGGCCAGCTCAAATGCATTCTGGATAAAGACCAACTCAAAAACATTAAATACCACTGCTTGCTCATCGGATTTAAAGGTCAAGAGAAGGCTGAGACTGCTGTCGATATCGGCAGAATTCTTATTGATCAAGAGTCTAAAGAGAACTTCACCCTGATTGCTCCTAGCAAGCCAGGTTTTTACAAAGTCCGTTTTAAACCCATTGACGGCTATATTGAGCATGATATTCTCAATAAGTGGAAAGATCCTAAGGGAGCACTTCCTAATAGCGAATCAACCATTGGATTGATCTACGTCCGGTCTTAAGAGTTCTGCGACCTTCCTCTACTTTTCAGTAGAGGAGGGTTTTTTATTAAATGACAAATGTGATATCCGGATATCAAACCATGGGTATCTATGAAAAAGATTGCAGCCGCTTTTTTTGCTCTGATTCAACTTTCACTCTATAGTTTAACGCCTGAACAAGCGCTTAAGAATTTGATGGAGGGGAACCAACGGTTCTCTCAGGATAAGTCTCTTCACTTAGATAGAACAAGCGAGCGGCGTCAAGAGCTCATTTCTAAACAAACACCTCATACTGTTATTGTCGGCTGTTCAGATTCGAGAGTGGCTCCTGAGATTATTTTTGACCAGGGGATCGGCGATCTCTTCATTGTGAGAGTCGCAGGAAATGTCGTTGGGTCCTTAGAACAAGACAGCATTGATTATTCAGTGATGTATCTCAATTCGTCTCTCATCATGGTTTTAGGGCATGAGAACTGCGGTGCGATCGATGCGGTCCTTGCAGGAAAAACAAAAGACATCGAATCGGTCGCTGAAATGCTCCAGCCAGCTGCCGATGCCACAAAAACTCAAAAGACCAACCGGCTTGAAAATACGGTCAAGACCAATGCTGAAATGGTGGCCGATCAGCTCAAAAAAAATCCGCTGCTGAGCAGTTTGATTGCCAAAAAGAAACTCATGGTTGTTCCGGCGTATTATAATTTTCACACGGGGAAAGTAGAGCTTTTGAATCAAGAGAAGAAGAAAAAATAAAACAATATTGCTATATTCATTCTCGATGAAAAAGAAAAACTGGGCATGGGCAGTCTGCTTCCTGTTCTTTTCGACAACTCTCATTGGGTATTTCGCGCAGCCTCCACAGAAAAAAGAGGCTGCAGCGCTGTATCAGGCCAAAGACTATTCTTCTCTTCTGGGGATGGAAGGATTTAGCGATAAGGCGCTTCAGATCCACTTCAAACTCTATCAAGGCTACGTCTCTAATACGAATCTGCTTTATCATACTTTATCCGATCTCGCAGCAGCAGGCAAAAACCGCTCTCCAGAATATGCGGAGATTAAACGGCGGTTTGGCTGGGAGTTCGATGGAATGCGGCTGCATGAATTTTATTTTGAAAATTTAGGTGGGAAAGGTTCTCTCGATCCCAGTGCTCCACTGTATGCTCAGCTTGTGACGGACTTTGGCAGTTATGAAAAGTGGAAGGCCGATTTTGTTGCGACCGGTGCCTTGCGGGGCATCGGCTGGGCTGTCCTCTATTTTGATCCTCAAGCGGGACATTTATTTAACACTTGGATTAATGAGCATGATCTGGGTCATTTGGCTGGAGGAAAGCCAATTCTGGTCATGGATGTCTTTGAGCATGCCTATATGATCGACTATCTGCTTGATCGTGCGGCGTATATCGAAGCTTTTTTCAATAATATCAATTGGGAAACCGTCCACAAAAGATACACCATTATAGACTAAAAACTTCTTCTAAAAAGGCTTGGATGGTGTGCCAGGCTCTTTGAGAAGAAGCGGGATTGTAGAGCAGGCCTGTCTTAGGCATATTCACCGCAGGATTCATAAAGGCGTGCATTGTGCCCCCGTAGACATGGGCTTGCCAGTCGACTTTTTCCTTTGTGAGCTCATCGGCAAATCCTCTAAGCTCTTTTTGGCTGACGATCGGATCATCATAGCCTTGCAAGAGTAAAATCTTGGTTTTGATCGGTTTTTTCTCTAGCGGTGCTTCATAATGGCCGTAGACACTGATAGCGCCTCTTAAGTCGACTCCGCTGCGGGCAAGATCTAATGCACACAAGCCGCCAAATCCAAATCCCAGAACAGCGATTTTTTGGGGATCGCCATAATGGTGCTTAATAGCCGCTTCGTACCCTTTGAGAAGTCGCCTTTGCAGGAGAGATCGATCATCGAGAAATGGTTTTTTTAGAGATGCATTTTCTTCTTTCGATTTTCCGATGAGGCCCTTACCATACACATCGAGAGCAAATCCGACGTAGCCCCAGCGGGCCATCATTTCGGCTTTTTCACAGATAAAGGGGTCTCGCCCGCTCCATGCATGGCACAAAATGACAATGGGTCGCCTTTCTGGAATGGTGTTGGCGGCAAACCCTTCTAAGAGAGTCGATCCATCTGTATAGGGGACTAAAATGGTTGGCATATACCGAAGGTAATTCAAAAGTTGGAAATTTGGCAAGGAGGTCGCGCAAATTTTTTTCTTGGAGCGAGCGACCATTGTGCGAGCACAAGGCGCGAGCGAAAGAAGAAAATTTGCGGCGTAGCCAACGCAGCCAAAAAACAACTTTTGAATCACCTTCGGTATAAACTGGATTCTAACAAAGGGGCTTATTTTTTAGGCATGCCAAGCTGGTTGTCTTTATACCATTGGACAGGATCTTTTTTGAGGCTGTCGATCATTTTGACAAGCGAGGACTTTAGGTTATTTTTGGGCAGCCAGCCTAAGATTTTTTTGGCTTTGGAGATGTCGAGCTCGTAATGGTCGTCGGCGAGATCGATCATCCATGGCTTGATGAACGGAGAGGGGATGAAGGGGAGATGACATTGGATCCAAGCGCCGATTTTCGCAATGATTTTAGGAATTCTAAATGTTGTAAAGTGCTTATTGAATAATAACTGACTGATCTCATTTTGGAGATCGTCATAGCTGAGCGTTGTGGGCTCGCCGAGCAGGACGACGAGATCCGGAGGGAGTGTCTTTCGCATCCGGACGGCCATTTCAATCGCATCGACGAGATCATCCATGTGCAAGAAAGTGGCTCCATGGTGTATATCTCCAGGGAAAAAGCGGCTTTCTAACTGTTTTTCATAGATCCGTTGAATTTGATGGCTGATCGGGATAGAGTGGCATTTATCATCATAAACCCCAGCGATTCGCATGATGACGGTCGGCATGTTGCCTCGGAGCTCATGGATCAAGTGTTCGGTATGAACTTTCGAGAGGGGATAGTCCCATTTGGGATCGATAGGCGATTCTTCATTGATCGGGCAGCCAGGGACGCAAGGGGCATGGACAAGCATGGTGCTGGAAAAGATAAATTGGCCGACTTCAAAACCTTGCAGGGCCTTTAAAAGCCTTTCGGTGCCTTTGACCGTGACCGTCTCATACAGAGGAGAGTGTTGCTGGTCAAAGCTGTAATAGGCGGCCAAATGGATCACCGCTGCAATCCGGGTGCCGTAGTTTGTTCGGATATGTTCAAATGCCTGATGGACACTTTCGTCGGAAGAAAGATCGACCGGGACGAGTTCTTCATCGGCAACGGCATAGAGCGCTTTCAAAAGCTCGAAGCCGATAATGTGGTACTCTTTGCCGAGTCTTTTGCAGATGTTAGCCCCGATTCTTCCGCAGCTGCCTGTGACAATAACGATTTCTTTATCCATTACTTCTATCTATGTATTCTTAATTTCCAAGTCAACTATTTCCCTTTTTGTTATTGTATAAGAATGATTAGCAAGGAAAAACTCGAAGAGCTTTACCGCAGAATGGAACGGCTAGGTATCCGGGAGGAAGATGTCGTGGAAAAGTTTATTCTAGGATCGGGTAGGGGTGGACAGAAGGTCAACAAAACCTCCTCCTGCGTCTATTTAAAACATCTTCCGACCGGGATCGAGGTCAAGTGTCAGCAGGATCGATCACGCGAACTGAATCGGTATATTGCTCGTCGGGAGCTTTGTGATCGATTCGAGTCGCAGGTGAGTAAGGTTAAAAGTCAAAAGCAGCAGCAGATGGAAAAGATCCGTCGTCAAAAACGGCGCCGGTCCCGCCGGTCGAAAGAGAAGATGCTCTCGAATAAGAAGCATCATGGGGAAAAGAAACACCTAAGGCAATCTCCGCAATCGTATGAATAAAAAAAACTCCCATTTAGTTGAGCCAAATGGGAGTTAAATCAAAGCGCTCGACATTAAAGTCGATTTTTTGCGGCTCCAACCATCTTATGGATGCCATTAGCAGCCCAAGATTGTCCCATTACAGCACGGAATGGGCTGATGTAGCTGAGTACGTGGTTGAGGATTGGGTTTGCTGGTCTCCAGAGAGCCTCTTTCATTTCGAGAGCGATCAAGGCAAAGAGAGAGAGACCAAGCCCAGAAACGAGGAGAGAGACCCAGCTATGCTTGTATTCGGTAACATCTCCATTGCCTTTCTGTCTTGTAACTACATCGTTATAACCGCTGTCATCTTTGAAGAAATTGGATACTGGTTCAGGAACCCAAGTAGCTACTTTATTAGCAAGAGTGTCTGTTTTTGAAGTGTCGAAATAACACAATTTCAACAGTTCGTTCACTCCACGGCTTGCGACGACTGAAACTTTTGAAAGACCCTGTAAGCCAAGACGACCCACGGAGAGACTGAAAGCGGCTGAAAGTAGTGCATCGACTACATAGCCAATAGACCAGTTTGTTCCTGCTAATGCTGTCATAAAAAACTCCTCATTTTTGTTTTGCCCAATCTTCATTAAAGATTAGAAGGGGCACAGTATAGGCTAGAGGAATATAAAGATGCAGTAAAAAAAATCCCACTCCACGCAAGTGGAGTGGGATTCTATAGTTTATAGTTTTCTTTTCCTTAAAAAGAAACAGGATCAGCACGATCGCAAGCGGCAGGATAGGTAGGATGGTGCATTCTTTTATACTCCAATTTCTTCCTTCCAAAGTTAACGAGCAAACCAACTCGTATATCTGTGACCGCTAGGTAATTGATTAATTGGGCTTGATGCTCTCCCAATAGGTGTTCAACCGCTTTCAATTCTACAATCACCAAATCTTCAACAATTAAGTCAGGAACAAATACCCCTATTTTCCTACCACGAAAAGCCACTTCAAATCCTCGATCACCCATTACTTTTAGACCTTTATCCATCATCGCAATTAGCAATGCGTTTTTGTAAACAGTCTCCAAAAATCCAACACCCAGGGTATTTATTACCTCGAAACAGCAATTTAAGATTTTCTCTCTGATATCTTCATGTATCATCTTGCCCATCCTGCCGCTTGCGATCCTGCTGATCTTGTTTTCTCCCTATACTCATACTCTTAAACAAACCAGTCCCTGCAAGGGCATTTATTTTCGAATAAGTCGAGTATGCGGAAAATCTACTCTTTGGACAAATTAAAATTTTGCAACAAAAAAATCATATAAACTATAGAATCCCACTCCACTTACGTGGAGTGGGATTGTGAGAATTAAAAACCTATGTATCTTGTCAGAGGAATGTAATCGGGTGTCAATTGAATGGGGATAAACTTGTGTAAAAAGGAATTCGTGCTTGTCACGAATGAGGAAGGCATGAATCGATGTGCAACATAGAGAGCAATTGTGCCTGCGATGACATTTTGAATCGCATAAAGTCCCAGCGTTTGCCAATTTTTTACTGCGCGGTAGGGCGTCAAGCCTTGCAGCACCCACTCGCTTGGGTTTGAAGTCTCTGATTCTACTCCTGTCGCTTTTTCAAAGGCTTGTCTGACCGCACGGCGTACGGTTTCTGCCATGATCCCAACTGTGTTTGCGCAAGTATTACCAAGTACGCACACCCCGGCAACTCCTAATAAAAGTCTACCCGCAGCTTGTGGTATTCCATCTAACATAAATTTTCTCCTTTTCTTGTGTTCTCGGCTAATCCTTCGCGGATTAGAATTTTACCATCATAGTCTGCAGAATTATTAAGATATATAAAATTTTTTGTCTCAGAGACTGTTCTCAAAGAGAAATGATCAACTGCGTAGGACAGCTTGGATGTGTTCGCAATTTTTAGTCCCGCAGGTGCAGCCGACAGGCTCGCCTAGGAAGACATTATAGTGTTCTTTAAGATCGAGAGGATTGGTGACGGAGTAGAGTTTTTCGGCCTCTTGCTTGATGTCCCAAGAGCGGAAGGTCAAATCTGCAGCAGAAACTTCTTCTTCAATCTGGGCTGGATGTTCAATATTTGTTAGAGCCCGGGTAATTTGACAATAGGGGCAGTTGCAATGCGGCTCGGCTTTTTGGTTTTGGATGATGTCTTCAGGGAGGACGCCTTTGAGAGATTCGATTTTCTCGAGGATCTCAGGAGGAAGAGGGGGAGTGTCGGCTTGTTCGGGGTTGTGTTGGAGGACGGAGGTAAGCCCTTCGATAGGAAAAGGAAGAGGAAATGCAAATGTTTGGGTTGCGATGGGAGAGTTCTCTTTTTCAAGAACCATTGCATGCATCTGGAAGATTTTCTCCATGAGTTTGGGGTCTAAATGAGGGATTTCGACCTTAGTGCCGGTGACGAGCTCTATCAGGAGAACATGGCCATAGGGGCGGGTCTCAACATGGATCGAAATGATATTTTTCCAAGCTGTTGAGATATAAGGAGGTAAGCTTAAGATTTTATCGGTGATTTTCATATAAACCTCATGCGGTTACGGGTTCATTATAAGAAATGGGGTTTTCTCGGTCAATCAATTTAGCAAATTCTACCGTCGAGTGCTGAGATTATAATATAATTTATTGACATTAAGTGAGTTATAAAATATTATTGTCAGGCATATGGGGTTTGGCTATGCTGCGCAAAAAGATAATATTAATAAACGGAGGCGTTGTATCGGAACTCATTCTGAAGTTTTTCTTGAAAAGTTTGTAGAGGGAGGAAGAAAAGTGGCCCGCAAAACCTTTGTGATCGACACAAACGTCTTATTGCATGATCCAGACTCAATCAAAAAATTCAAAGATAGCGATGTCGTCATCCCTTTGGTTGTCTTAGAAGAACTCGACTCGATGAAACGGTCTTCTGAAGAGGTCGGAAAAAACGCTCGTCATGTCATGCGGTATATCGATTCTTTAAAAAACCTTAAAACCGGTAATTTGACTGACGGCGTTGAGATCGACAACAAAATCCGGGTCAAAGTGCATGTGGAGCTCCGGCCTCCTGAGAAAAAGACATTCCCGCTTCCGCTGGATCGTCCGACGAATAAGATTTTGCTCATTTCATTTCTCTTGAAAGAACAAGGTGACGAAGTTGTCTTGGTCTCCAAGGATTTTGTGACCCGTGTGAAAGCTGAGGCGATCGGCCTGGAAGCAGAAGATTATGAAAACCTGAAATTCT
>DASUCX010000056.1:0-6364 GCA_036275855.1 Rhabdochlamydiaceae bacterium | reverse complement strand
AGGCTCAAAAGAACCCGAAAATCGACAGAACCTGAGTTACGCAAGAGGTCTAGTGTTTTATTGACTTATCCCCCTGTTAAAAGCAGGGGGGTTGGGACTTATTTTCTAAGGCCGAGACGTGTAATTAAGCTTTGATACCGTTTCGTATCTGTAGAGTTGAGATAGTCGAGCAATTTGCGTCGTTGGCCGACGAGTTTTAAAAGAGCCAGGCGGGAGCCTTGATCTTTAGGAGACTTTTTCAGATGATCCGTCAATTCGGTAATTCTTTCTGTGAGAATCGCGATTTGCACGTCAGCTGAGCCGGTGTCCTTCTCGTGAAGCTGAAATTTTTTGGTAATTTCTTCTTTTGTGCCTTTATCTAGTGACATTCAGAAAATCTCCTCGCGAATATATCTCAACATTATACTTCAAAGCGCTTTATTGAATCAATCCCAACTTTTTTGTATCCTCGTCTTGTATACACAAATGAACTCAAAAGTTTGAGCCTGCCTGCGTCGGCTTTCTCCTAAATTTCGCCCCGTCTGCATCGCTCAACTTATTCAAGTTGAGCTGCTTCGACGCCGGCTACGCCTTGGCAAAATTTAGGGAGCCTCCTTGGCATTTCTCAAACTTTTGAATTCATTTGTGTATATTGGAGCGCAATGACAAAAACCGATGAAGAATTCATGCGATTTGCCTTGGGTGAAGCGGAAAAAGCCTACGCTGCAAGAGAGGTCCCGATCGGCGCTGTTTTAGTCTTTCAAAATCAAATTATTTCCGCTGCATACAACCAAGTTGAAACTTTAAAAGATGCAACGGCCCATGCTGAGATGCTCTGTCTGAAAAAAGGCGCCGAAAAGCTTAGCAATTGGAGATTGCTTGATTGCACCTTATATTGCACTCTAGAACCGTGTTTAATGTGCGCAGGGGCGATGATCTTGTCCAGGGTCAAGACGTTGGTCTGGGGAGCACCGGATCTCAGGCATGGGGCAGGCGGAAGCCTGATGGATGTCTTTGCCCTAGACCATCCGATCCATCAGCTCGAGATCAGAAAAGGGGTGCTTCAAGAGGAGGCCGCCAGTCTTTTAAAGAAATTTTTTCAAAAGGAGAGACCAAAACAGAGACCAGAACAGGGACAGGAGCGGCGGAATGTTTGACGAGCTTATTACTTTGCAGCGTAAAAAAGTTTTGAATTGTGCACTGAGGATTCTTCCGCATCTGACGGAAGATGACATTTTGCAGCCTAACGATTTTCCCGAGCTTGAGATGAACCCCCATTTCCGGTACGAAGAGGGGGTTTTAGAAGGATTGATGACAGCCCGGATGGCCTATTTAGCCCGTCAAGAGGATGTTTGAACGCAGAATTCGCGTGCGCAATCGGTATCCAAAACAGCGAGAGTTTTGAAAATTAGGCCGTATTGTTCTACAGTTTGAACCATTCCTACTCTTCCATGAGCAAAACTTCTTAATTGTTGCACAACATTAAAAACCAAATCGGTAAGGGCAGGCTTGTTTTTAAGTTGTGTAAATGCTTCTAAAGTTGCCAAAAACGTCCCTGAGCGCCCAATCCCTGCGCTGCAATGGGTAAGAATGTGTTCCCCTTTACTAAAGTGCCTTTCGGAAACGAGCGTCACGAGCTTAGCTAAAATATCCGGCGGAACTGCTTGAAAGTCGCCCCACCCTCTCAGGTGATAGTGAACCACGGTTCTTTTTTCACCTTGATATTCCAACTTAAGGTGCCGTTCGTCGATGGAATCTCTTGTTGAGGTCGCTGTCGGTTGGGGCCTTCCAGCGATTTGTGTCACAGTGATTTCGAGTTCTTGAGAAAAATTAAGTTGTGGGGGTAGTTTTTCCCCGTTTACTTTGGGAAGATACCAAGAGCACTTAGAGTGTTTTCCATTTTCCACTAGATCAGTTAGCATCACAATTGCTGTCGTCTTAGATTCCCAAACCATTCTCCAAAAATCAGCATGTTCGTGGTCTAGGGGGCCTTGGCAGCTGATCGCTCTTCCCTGCAAAACGCAACTGGCATTGAAGTACAGCGAAGGATTCTGAAATTTAAAAATATTTTGTTGATAGGGGCGGACATTAAAATGGCGATTGCGAAGAGCGTTGTTGGCAGCTTCTTTGGCGAAGAATAAACCGTTTTCAGGAATAGTCTTAAAAGAACTGTATTGGTCTAAATATGCTTGCTTGATCAGAACCAAAGTCGAATTTGTTGAGGGTGGCATTTTAACAAAATTTATGGGTTTTGTCCTTGAACTGTAAATCCACTTCGCACAATAGAGTAGCCCCAACACGACAGCCAAGCCCAAAATCTTAAAAATCGTAGAGTGGCACCCGGTCAAAGTCCCGGTCAGGTTTTCCCACAGTTTTGAGTCCAAGCGAGTGGGCAAAGTGGGAGGAGGGGCTTTCAAGAAGGTTGTTGAGTGAATCGCAGGTAGAGCCATGGGAGAAATTGTACCATTTATTCCATTTCTTCGCCTCAGGTTTCAGCAAGGTGCATGTGAAAAAAAATTATATATATTCCGAGGGGATTGTGTTTAATGGTAAAATCGTGTTAAATGAGGACCTTAATTAGAAAGGAGCAAACCCGTGAAAAAGAACATTCATCCTCCATACCAAGATGTGTTATTTATCGATTCATCGACTGGAGTCAAATTTATCTGCGGATCGACTCTGCAGCCAAAAGAGCGCGAGACTTTTGAAGGGAAAGAATACCCCGTCTGCCGCGTTTCCATCTCTTCCGCTTCTCACCCTTTCTACACAGGCGCCAACCAGTTTATCGACTCCGAAGGCCGTGTTGACAAGTTCCAGAAGAAATACCAGAAGAAAAAAGCAGATGAAAAGGCAAAAATTGAGGCCGCTGCAGCAGCTGAGCCTGAAGCCAAAAAGAAGAAAAAAGCTAAGAAAGCCTAACACATGGAACGTCGGATTCGCGAGCTTCTCGAACGTTTCGAGAAGGTCGAAGAGCTTTTAAGCCATCCCGATGTGCTCGCGAATCAAAAACAGTATCGGGAGCTGACCCAAGAGCATTCGTATCTTTCCGAAGTCAAGGAGACGTGCAGCAAAATTCAAGATGCCGAGAAGCATATTGAAGAAGATGAAAAACTTCTTAAAATAGAGACCGATCCTGAGCTTCTCGAGATGATCCGTGGGGAAATCGCGTCATATCAAACGACTCTTCCCAAGCTCCGCCTCAAATTAGAAAACCTTCTTGTTCCTCCTGATCCGTTTGACAGCCGCAATGTGATCATGGAAATCCGCGCTGGCACCGGCGGGGACGAGGCGGCTCTTTTTGTCGGCGATTGTGTCCGGATGTACAAATGTTATGCCGATTCCAAAGGCTGGAGATACGAGACCCTTTCAGCTGCGCCATCGGAACGAGGGGGCTTTAAAGAGTATATCATGGTCTTTTCCGGGCCGAATGTCTTCCGGCATCTCCAATACGAAGCCGGGACGCATCGCGTTCAGCGTGTTCCGGATACCGAAGCCCAAGGTAGAATTCATACCTCAGCGGTGACTTTGGCCATTCTCCCTGAGCCGACCGACGAAGAACAATTAGAGATCAATGAAAAAGACCTGATCATCGATACCTACCGCGCATCAGGCGCCGGAGGCCAGCACGTCAATACCACCGATTCTGCTGTCCGCATCACCCACATCCCGACAGGCGCTGTCGTAACATGCCAAGACGAGCGGAGCCAGCATAAAAATAAAGCCAAAGCGATGAAGCTTCTAGCTGCTCAAATTATCGAAGAAAAACGGCGCAAAGCCCATCATGAGATGTCGTCGCTCAGATCCTCCCAAGTCGGATCGGGTGATCGGTCGGAAAGGATTCGCACATATAACTTCCCGCAAAACCGTGTCACAGATCATCGGATTAATCTGACTCTTTATAATCTTACTAGCGTGCTGGATGGCGATCTCGATGAGTTTACCAATGCGCTCATTGCGTATTTCCATCAGCAGAAATTGAGCGGTGATGAAAACTCTCGGTGAAGTTTTAAAACTTTCGTCTGAATTTTTACAGAAAAAAGGAGTCGACCGGCCAAGAAGGGAAGTCGAAGAATTGCTCTCTTTAGTACTTCAATTACCGAGAATTGAACTCTACATGCAGTTCGACCGTCCGCTCATCGAGCAAGAACTCGTTCAAATGAGAGAAGCGGTCAAACGGCGATCGGAAGGGGAGCCGTGGCAATATATCGCCGGAGAAGTCGAGTTTTTTGGCTGCAGCATCAAAGTGAATCGAGATGTTTTAATTCCTCGCCACGAGACCGAAATCCTCGTCGATCGGATTATTAAAGAATTACCTGAGAGGCCTGTTGAAATCTGGGATGTCTGTACGGGATCGGGCTGTATCGGGATTGCTTTGAAGAAGAAAAGAGCTGATTGCAAGGTCATTTTATCCGATATTTCGAAAGAGGCGCTCTTAGTGGCCGAAGAGAATGCTGAAAAAAACGGTGTCGAAGTTGAGTTTTTGCAAGGCGATTTACTACAGCCTTTCCAGGGAAAAGCCGATATTATCGTCTGCAACCCTCCTTACATTTCAGAAAAAGAGTATGCAACGCTCGATCGCGAGGTCCGTGAGTGGGAGCCTAAGACAGCTTTGGTAGGCGGAATGCCGTTTTATGAGCGGCTCTCTTACGAACTCTCTCGCTATCTCCATCCGCATGGGAAAGTCTATTTTGAAATGGGGACGGGGATGGGAAAGCAAATAAAAAATTTATTCACATCGGCGCATTGGAAAACGGTGCAGATTGCTCAAGATTGGTCTTCTCATGATCGATTCTTGCTTCTTGAAACTGAATAAGTTTTAGTGTAAGATGAACCTCTAATCATTATGTTTGGAACATTGACGGAAAAATTTAGGAATTTGCTCACCCATTTAGTGGGTCAGAAGACGCTATCGGAAGATAATATCTCCGCCGCGGTCCGAGATGTCCGCTTGGCTTTGCTTGATGCCGATGTGAATTTCACGGTGGTCGGTAATTTTGTCAAAAAAGTCAAAGAAAAAGCCGTTGGCGATGCTGTGATCAAGGCTGTCTCTCCCGGTGACCAGTTCATCAAGATCGTCCATGATGAGTTGATCGCGCTCATGGGGGCCGAAGAGGTTCCCCTGCAATTAAAAGGGTCGCCATCGATCATTTTGCTCTGCGGCCTTCAAGGTTCGGGAAAAACGACGACCGCCGCTAAACTTGCCTATCATCTGCAGAAAAAAGAGCATCAGAAAAAAGTCTTGGTTGCGGCGTGCGACCTCCAACGTCCTGCCGCGACCCTCCAGCTCCAAGCACTGTGCCAAACCATCAACGTTCCCGTTTTTACGATGGCTGGCGAGTCGAATCCTGTCACTGTCGCACAGCAAGCGGTGAAAAAAGCCAAAGATGAAGGATTCGATGTTCTGATCGTCGATACGGCGGGACGTTTGCATGTCGATCAAGAGCTGATGGACCAGCTGGTAGCGATCAAAAAAGCATTAGATCCCCAAGAAATTTTATTCGTTGCTAATAGCACGACCGGTCAAGATGCGATTACAACGGCAGTGGAATTCGATAAACAAATTGCCATTACCGGAACGATTCTTACCATGCTCGATGGCACTTCGCGGGCAGGTAGCGCGATTTCGATTCGCGAAGTGACCCAAAAGCCGCTGAAGTTCGAAGGGGTTGGTGAAAAAATTGCCGACCTGCAGCCATTCAATCCGGAATCGATGGCCGATCGTATCTTAGGGATGGGCGATGTCGTCAATCTCGTGCGGAAAGCCAAAGAACAATTCGATGAAAAAGAGACGCACAAACTCGAAGAAAAAATCAAAAAAGCCTCTTTTACCTACGACGATTATCTGCAGCAGATGGCGTCGATCAAACGCATGGGTTCTTTGAAAGGGCTTTTGAAGATGATTCCCGGCATCCCTGACCTCCCTGATCTTGAGAAATCCGAAGGGGAGTTCAAAAAAGTTGAATCGATCATCTTATCAATGACAGCAAGTGAGAGATTAGAGCTCGTTGAACTGGTCCCTTCAAGACGATGGAGAATGGCGAAAGGCAGCGGAACCACCGTCGACGATGTGAACCGGCTCGTCAAAGGGTTCAAAAGAATGAAGGATATGGTGAAACAGATGCCGAAGAAAGCTTTACAAAATCCTTCTAGTTTGAAAGACTTATTTAAGAGGTAGTTGCAAAACTCGCTTTGGAGTCAAAATCCGATGATTTTCGATTAGGTTCGGATTTCGCGCAAATTGACATACTCGAATGAGAGTAGGCGATTTGCGCAAAGTCCGAACCTAATCGAAAAGCACGAATTTGGACCCAAATCGGAGTTTTGCAACTATACTGTGGGGCGGTGAATTTTTTCATTTTGACCTGCGTGAAAGCTCCCGCGGGTC
>DASUCX010000055.1:0-2447 GCA_036275855.1 Rhabdochlamydiaceae bacterium | reverse complement strand
TAAAAATTATCGCAATGAAATTTGGGAAACTCAAACATTTGCTAATGGGATATAAATCTTAGTTAGACGTTCGTTATCGGGTATGGTTGGATCCCAAGCATTGATATGTTCACAAAAAGAGATTGCATCCGCGAGTTGTTCCTGAGAAGTGGGATACCAAAACCGAAAAATTTCATCAAAAGCTTTTTCCAATTCGATATAAGGACCTCGGTGAATGAAGACTGCAAAGCGTCCTCCTTGGAGAATTTTCTGCCCGACTTCTCCTTTAGGAGGAACGTTATCTAATAAGGCAGCGCATGCATCAAATCGGCATTTGGGTCTCTCCACAATTTGAGGATCATCCAGAGCTATACTGTAGTATGCTTTTATTTTTTCTTTGGGTATCTTTTCACTTTGAAGAAATTCGATTAAAATATGGAATGCAATTGAAGGAGTCTCCTCATAGTCTCCCACACGGCGAACAAATAAAATTGTTTCCTCCTTACGGATAATGTACGCGGGTTTGAGCATGGCTTTCTCCTTACTATCGGGGATTGTTCGTTTCATAATCGCTTGTATCAGAGGTTGCATGACTTTGCGGTATTGCCTGGGGGACTTTCCCATGACTTGCTTGAATACTTTGGTAAAAGCTGAAGGGGTCCCATAACCTAAATCCAGGGCGATATCTGTGATAGCTATATCGAAGTATTGTAAACGCTCTGCGGCATGTTGTAGGCGTATTCGTTTTATATATTCGGCAAGTGTCTCCCCCATATAGGCGCGAAAAAGACGATGGAAATAAAATGGCGAAATAATTGCTATTTTTGCCATCTTTTCAAGAGATAATTCTTCGTCGAGATGGCTCTCAATGTAAACTAAAACTTTCAAAATACGACCCATATGGTAAGCATAAGTTGTTAAATCGCTCATTCTTTAAATCTCTCTGATGGTTTGCAACTCTCTCTAAAAGTTCCCCTTTAAAACACCCAGCATGACGTACATTAGCCGTCGGAAACGTCGGTCGGTATCAGGTGCCAAGATGCTCCCTTTATCCCACTTGTTCCCATTGCGCGTTAAGTACATGTCCATAATAGCCTCTTTTTGAGATTGATCAAGTTGCTGATTTTCTTGAACCATCTGATTGATATAGTTGCAGATTTCACCGGAACCGATATCCCCCCGTACATCTTCGTCGTATTGATCACGGTAGTGTTGATACATTATCGAGAGCCCTGTCATCAATTGGGCGATGTAGAAACCCACGATATTGCTCACACCAAGCTCATGCCGACCGTTTTGTGTTAAAGGAAGGAACCCTAACAAGCCAGAGCGGTACAGATCTAGAGTGTGAATGTCTTGAGTAATCTTTATATTCATGTTAAATTTCTCAGCGACTTGGATGTATAGTTTTTGCATAATGCGATACCTGGTCTGCTCTAATTGCTGGTAGACCCGTCTCTCAAAAATTTTGACTCCATCTACCTCACTTTTTGCAGCAGTAAATCCACTTGCGGCACGCTGCAATTGCTGGCTAGAAGCCCGTTTGATTCCTGTAGCACAATAGCCACCCGCTTCGACAGTTAAAGCGAGCAGAATATCTTCGACTTCCATCTGCTCGTCAGCCTTTGTTAAATCTCTACTCAACAAATAGGGGAGAATCTGTTCGCAATTTCGAATCGCATCGTCTAAATCGGCCTGCGTCCCTTCCGGTGGTTTTCTCCCCATCAACACATCGATTAAGATGGGAATCTGGGCCTTAAACCAATCCATAATAAACTGTTGTTGCGACTTCCTAGATTTTGTCGCAGCTAAAGCACAATAATGAGTCGTATTAGATTCAATTTTCGATTTTGCGACGTTGCCGAGGATTTCAACAATGTAGTCAATAAAACGGTCGTCATCTTGACATTTTTTCTCAATGAGCCCATATCTTTCTTCCCATTTTATCGTATCGAAAAGCACTTGAAATCGATCAAATTCTCGACTTTTCTCCATTTGCTCAGTTGCCACCTTTGAGCAGTGGGCATAGTCCATTTCAAGGGGATTACTCTCGAGTAAAATGCCTTGCATTTGTTCAAATGTAAGATTTTTTCTCATGACTATAGGGGCGTCGATATGGGCAAGCGAGGGCGTATCTTTGGACAACCTTAAGTATTTTCTCAAAAAGGCATCAAAAGAGAAAATCATGGAATTTTTTAACCCATCAAAATAGGTTAAGACAGACATCACCGACCGAATCTGCATTAACAATGATCCCTGGAGATTAACCAAATTGCCTATGTCTATGACAAAGGGAGTGTAAGTTTCTAGGAACAGACTCATTTTTCTTGGAAGAGCCCGCCTCCCGACCTTCTGATACACCATCGAAGTTAATATCATGACGCCGTGAAGGCGTTGATTCATCGCAATCAGTGCGAGGGTTCCCATAACCATGACTACTTCTCCGATCTTCCCACCGTAATCGGTGA
>DASUCX010000054.1:0-10347 GCA_036275855.1 Rhabdochlamydiaceae bacterium | reverse complement strand
GTTTTGAGCCGACATGGGAAATGGCTGTTCCATCGTCCTGCTTGCTGGAGATGTGCGGGAAGAAATACCGAAGACTGAAGATGCCTCTTGGACAAGCAACAAATTTGTCTTTGACGGCCCGGGCGACGGTCGATTCGTGGAGCTGAAGCTCTTTGGCCAGCTCTTGCATAGAGAAAGGACTCAGATTTTGGGTTGCCCCTGAGAAAAATCCGTTATGTTTGACTAAAAGAGATTGGACGATTTTGGTGAGGATTTCTCGACGACGGGAGAGGATTTTTTCCATCCATTTTCCTTCGGTGTAATAGCTATTGAGAGTTGTCATAGAGGGAGGAGAGAGGATGAAGCGCGGAAGAGGCGCTTCATTGATTGTGATTTGGAAAGTGGTTTCGATCTGTTCGATGATGATGTCTGGAATAACGGCGGCAGGAGGAATAGATTGAAATCGACTTGCAGGATGGAAGTCTAAAGAGGAGAGCTCTTTTTGTAGAGAGGCTTGAATTTCAGAGACGGATATCCGGAGCTTTTTGGACAAATACGCAAGGCGGCAGCGAAGCAGATCATCAAAATGGTGGGAAAGAAGAAAGTAAGCTAGGGTATTTTGCTGATTTAAAGAGGCGAGCTGGATCAGAAGCGACTCTTGGAGGTTTCGCGCTGCAATCCCCGGAGGATCAAAGGTTTGAATCACCGAAAGAATTTGAGCATCGGCCTCAAAATCGCCTAAAAACCCCTTTTCATCGAGGTTGCCGATAATCTCTTCGGCATGTGCCAGCTGCTGGGGATCGTTAAAAGAGGTTCTAGCTTGCTCCATGAGATAGTCGTGAAGAGAAATTGACGCCTTAACGAGATTTTCTGGGGAGCTGGGTTCTTGTAGGGAGTCATCAGGGAATAAGCCCTGGACAAAGGTCTCGTCCAAATGATCGAGCACTTCAAATCCTTGAGCGTCAAAGTCTAATTCGGTAGGATAGTCTTCCGAGGGTGTCTCGTCAAACTGTAAGAGGGGGTTTTGCTCGATTTGAAGTTGGACCCATTGAATAAGGTCGGTAATAGGGAGTTGAAGCACATAGAGTGCCTGTTGCATGGCCATGGTTAGAACTAAGGCCTGCTGGGTTTTAAATTTTAGGTCTAAATTGGTTTTAATTTTCATTTAATGGTATAATTTGCTTATTATAGTATAAACTTTTATTAGTAAAGATGAACCTATCTCAATAAATTTCATCATGATCTTTTCGCACTTTTCAGCTTTAAATCAATTAATTTAGCAAGGGCCATATTAAAAATATTGTCCCTTGCTAAATTAATTGATTTAAAGTGAAAATTGTCGAAAAGCTCATTGAGAAATTTATTGGGATAGGTTCATTATGAAAATAGCGGTTTTTAGTTGTTCTGGGCTGGGAGATTGTCTTTTAACCACGATTTTGTCGCACAATCTTGCCTTGCAGGGAAATGAAGTCACTACATTCCATCCATTTATGTCGCAGCTGCAACGGTGGTTTCCCCATCTGTCGATCTGTCCCTTCCCTCCAAAGTTTGAAGAGTTCGACCGATTTTTTATTTTTTATGAAAAATCAGACTGGATGATGGAAGTGCTCGACACCTGTCTGAAAAATGACCGAGATAAGACCACGGTCCTCAATCCGATTGCAACGCCTAATACCGACTATCCGTATTGGGAAGAAGGGCGGTTCGATGGCAGCCAAACGTTTGCTGATAATTTGGTGAGCTTTTGCCGCACCATGCTCGGGATCAAAGCGGCTGTCAAAAGCAATGGGATCGCGATTCCTCCCGAACTACAGCCGCGCCGGTATATGAAGCGCGTGGTGCTTCACCCGACGAGTTCAAGGCCGGGAAAAAATTGGCCTCGAGCAAAGTTTTTGAAGCTTGCCGAGAAACTCAGGAAAAAAGGGTTTGAGCCTGTCTTTATTGTCTCTCCTGCCGAGCGTGTCGATTGGCCGGAAGCTCCTCCATTTGCCAATCTTGATGAGATGGCCTGTTTTGTCTGTGAATCAGGGACTATGATCGGTAACGATTCCGGGATTGGACATCTGGCGTCTTGTCTGGGAGTTCCGACAGTTTCGTTATTCAAAAATGAACGGACAGCCCATTTCTGGAGACCAGCTTTTGCTCCAGGAGAGTTTTGTCTGCCTCAAGGCTGGCTTCCGAACGTCAAAGGATTGCGGTGGAGGGATAAATACTGGCATTGGAATTTATCAGTAGGCCAGGTCATTAGAAGTTTTGAGAAGCTTTGCGTACTTGGCGACAAGGCTCCGAGTTTCTCCGCTTTGAGGAAAGAAGACATCGTACGTCGCTCCTAACGACGTTTCGTAATATTTCTGCACGACTCCAACTCCAAAATCGCGATGATGAACCGTATCTCCAATTGAGAAATCTTCTGATGTTTCTTGTAGGAACGGTTTTGGATTGAGATTTTGGATGTACTCCGGAGGGATTTCATTGAGGAATTGGCTGGGCTGCATTTGACGGGAGCCTCCCCATAGAAAACGGGATTTCGCCGCTGTCAGATAAAGATATTCTTTAGCTCGTGTCATTCCGACATAGCAAAGGCGCCTCTCTTCTTGGAGGGCATCTTCGCTTTCCTTAGCGTTGAGATGCGGAAAGAGATCGTTTTCCATGCCGACCAAAAACACCACGGAAAACTCTAATCCTTTTCCGTTGTGGAGAGTCATCATTTTCACCGATTCGGATGATGGTTCTTCAGTGGATGTTTTTAATGAGAGTTCTTCGAGAAAATTGGAGAGAGTGCCCCGAGGATTTTCTTGCTCCCATTCAGCGGCTTTCGAGACTAGTTCGGCAAGGTTTTCCTTTCGGTCTTCATACGACTCAGGGTCTTCTTTCAGATAATCATCATAGCGGGATCTTTCAATTGCTTCAGAGATAAGTGTGTTAAGGGAAATCCGTTGCAGGGCCATTTCACGGAGGGATAAAATTGTCGTGACGTAGTGAGAGAGCCCTTCAAATTGACGGGCACTGAGTTTTGCCGGGACTTTTCTCTCGACGATCGCCTGGCAGTAATCGAAGATCGTCATCGAGACTTCAGCGGCGCTGCTGCGTAGTTTATCAAGAGCTGCTTCTCCAAGGCCCCGCTTGGGGAGATTGATGGTACGAGAAAAGGCGATAAAATCGGCGCCGCCAAGGACGATCCGCAGTAAGCAGAGGATATCTTTGATTTCGCGCCGCGCGTAGAATGAGAGGCCGCCGATGATGGTATAAGGAATCCGAAGCTTGAGCAGCATATCTTCAAAAATCCGGGACTGAAAGTTCGTCCGATAGAAAATGACGCAGTCGTTCAGAGTAAAGTTATCATGGTGTTTCAGGATTTTTCGAGCGACAAATTCGGCTTCGCCATTGTCACTTTCAGCGATGAAGAGCCCGATTTTTTCTCCAGGCCCCAGACCGCTCCACAGATTTTTCTCATACCTGGAAGTATTGTGGTGAATCAGGCCGTTAGCGGCATTGAGGATGTTCGAATGGCTGCGGTAGTTTTGCTCCAGAGTGATGATGCGAGCGCCAGGAAAATCTTTTTCAAAATTCAAGATGTTACCGATATTGGCTCCCCGCCAGGAGTAAATCGATTGGTCCGGGTCTCCGACGGCAAAGACATTGTGATGGCTGGCGGCAAGCAGTTTCGCGAGTGTATGCTGCGCGGCATTGGTGTCTTGGTACTCATCGATCAAGATGAATGACCATTTCTTCTGATACATGGCTAAGACTTCCGGGTGGAGCTGGAAGAGCTGGATGGGGAGGTAGAGCAGGTCATCAAAGTCAACTGCTTGATAGCTTTTGAGCTTTGTTTGGTAGAGCTGATAGATCGTTCCAAGAATACTGTCTTCTTTGATGATCACTTCCGGTGTCATCAGGCTATTTTTGGCAGACGAGATCTGCATCCGGGTGGTTTTAAAGAACCCTTTTTCTTGCTGGATGTTCAAGGCGATGAGGCATTCTTTGAGGAGCTTATCGCTGTCTTCCTCATCGTAGATAGTGAAATCGTTATGGTAGCCAAGGTGGTGAATCGATTGCCTGAGGATTCTGGCCCCCAGACTGTGGAATGTGCAAGAGAGGACATCATTCTTGGCGAGCTTTTCGACGCGTCTTCGCATCTCTTCAGCGGCTTTATTGGTAAAAGTCACAGCGAGAATCTCATCTGAAGGGATCCCGACGCTCATCAGATGCGCGATGCGGAATGTCACCACGCGTGTTTTTCCAGAACCTGCTCCCGCGATGATGAGGGCTGGCCCTTCCAAATGGTGGACGGCGGCAAGCTGAGCTGGATTTAAATCAGGGGGCATTTGTGAGATTTTAACACAAAACGGGACTCTAAAGCACGGGCTTTCTGACTTCGCCCTCGCGGACGCCAAGATTGCCGTACCGGTGGTAGTCGCAGCTAATGGCGACCTCACGCAGGTAATGGAGGAGTTCAAAGCGGCCGCTTGAGAGGACGGGAGCATCATCGACATGGCAGAACGACTCGGAGGCAGCGGCAAGAAGTGCTAGGGCGGGTTTGGAGAGCAGGCGGATCCGTTTGAAGGCGCCGGCTTGGACACGCTGTAAGAAATGAGCCTCGGATTCTTCGACAATTCTGAAAAGCGGCATCAGATGTTTCCATTGATCAGAGATGAGCAGCGGTGTATTTCCCTTGGTAAAGCTGATCTGGATTGGAGTTTCACAGGTGAGAGCCGCTGCTAAAGACCGGAGAATGTCAAGCGGCGCGTCGTCGGTCTGGATGCGCAGGCAAATGCCCATGTAAGACCGATATTGGAAGAGGTTGTCTTGTCCGAGGATCCGGCTTGGATCATGATCGTGTTTAAATCGGTGTCCCCAGAAGGCGTAATTTGAGGCGCTCGCGTACCAGACGCCCAACTGCTCTGTTGTGAAAGGAATTTTTTCAATCAGATGGGAGAGATTTTCAACAGCGGCAGAGATAGGAGCCTTTTCTTTGGGAAGGGCGACTTCTTTAGGGTGGGCAAATTGGTGGACGTAGTTAGGGCCGCCGGCTTTTGCGCCGTGGCCAAAGCTGCTGGCTTTACATCCTCCAAATGGTTGACGGCGGACGATCGCGCCGGTGGTCGAACGGTTGATATAAAGGTTGCCGGCCTCGATTTTCAATATCCAAAATTTCTGCTCGCGGGGATCTAAACTTTGGAGTCCGGAAGTTAGCCCGTAGGGCGTTTCATTGGCGATTTGGATGGCATGCTCGAGATTTTTTGCCCGCATCACCGCAAGAACAGGCCCGAAAAGCTCGGTTTGGTGCATAAAACTGCCTTCTTTAACGCCCCATTTGACACCGGGGGACCAGAGGTTGGGATTAGAAGGATCTTGGTGCGGCTTTACAAGCCATTCCTCTCCCTTTTCTAACGTGGTCAGACCGCGTAAAAGCACGTCGCTAGGCTCTCGAATCAGGGGGGTCACTTTGGATGAAAGATTCCAGGCAGGGCCGACCTTTAAACTCATGATGGCGTCCTTGAGCTGCTGGCGGAAATGCGGGTCGTCATACACTTCGGCTTCTAAAATCGCGAGGCTTGCCGCACTGCATTTTTGCCCCGAATGGCCAAATGCCGATTGGATGAGATCTTTGATGGCGAGGTCGCGGTCGGAAAGCGCGGTGATGATCATCGCATTTTTTCCTCCGGTTTCTGCAGAAAGGTCGAGATCAGGTCTCATTTTCATGAAAAGGCGGGCTGTCGATGTCGCACCGGTGAGGATCACGCCGTTTAAGCGAGGATCTTTGATCAGCTTGCTGCCGACCGGATCATCTTCGCAGCAGATGAACTGCAGTGCTTCTTTCGGAATGCCGGCGTCCCAAAGAGCGTTGACGAGCACCCAACCAGAGAGGACTGCTTCTGGAGCCGGTTTGAAGATCACGCAATTTCCGATGACTAGAGCGCCTAAAATTCCACCCGTGGGGATAGAAACGGGAAAATTCCACGGCGGAGCAACGAGGTAGGTTCCTTTGGGTTTCCACTGCAGATCTTTGCAAGAATCGATTTTGATCGCGCTGCGCCGGTAGTATTCAGCAAAGTCAATGGCTTCGGAAATTTCAGGGTCGGATTCATAGGGAGTTTTTCCGCCATCAAGCAGCATCACGCCGATGAGATCGCCTCGACTGTCGCGGAGTTTTTGTGCGGCTTTTGCAAGGAGATCGCACCGTTTTTCAATCGATGTTTGTGCCCATACAGCTTCGTACGACTTGGCGGTGCTTAGCGCTTGATCGACCTGCGCCCAGCCAGCTAACGTGTAGGTATATGCAAAGGCTCGAGGTTTGGACGGATCTTCGCCTTCACCGCGCGGTCTAGCTTCGCGGTATTCAGTTCCTCCGATGATGCAAGGAACCGAATCATTTTTTTTATTTTTCCAGGTATTGACGATCTGAACCACCCATTCTCTATTATGAGGAAGAGCAAAATCAGTATCGGATTCATTTTCAAAGGGGCTTTTTGGATCGAGCCCTTGTGGAGGTTCAAATCGGTTTTGGTGGCGGCGCGGGCCCACCTGCGTATGCGTAATTTCATCGCAGGCCTCTGCAAACCGTTTGACTTGGTTCTCCCATTCACAAGAGCCGGGTTTTAATCCAAATGTATGGCGGAGAAAATTTTCAGGGCCGGTGTTTTCATCGAGCCTGCGGATCAAATAGGCAACAGCGCTTTGGAAATCTTTTTTTGTCGCAACAGGACAATAGAGGAGAATATCCTTGGAGAGTTTCTGTACAACGCGTCGAATGTGATCGGCCATCCCTTCGAGCATTTCAAATGAGACTTCTTTTTCAACGCTGTATTCAGCACGTAGCAAAAGAGCATAAGCAATATCAAAAAGGTTGTGGCTGGCAACACCGATATGAACAGCTTTGGCATGTTCAGGAAGACATCCATAGGCAACCATCCGTTTGTAGTTGGCATCGACACCGATTTTATCGGTGTAGGGAGCTTGCGCCCAGCCGCGGAGAGATGCTTCGACTTGTTCCATGGCCAGGTTGGCGCCTTTGACAATCCGGATTTTGATAGGAGCGCCTTTATTTTTAACCCGTTCTTTGGCCCACTCTGTGAGTTCTCTCTGAATTTCATGGGCGTCAGGCAGATAAGCTTGCAGGACAATGCCGGCAGAAAACTCTTTGAATTCGGGTTCATCAAGAACTTTTTTAAACAGCTCGACCGTGAGTTTCAAATCTCGATATTCTTCCATGTCAAGATTGACAAATTTTGGAGCATGCGAGCCATCTGCGCGGACAAACGTACTTACTTTTGCCACGCGGTAGAGCTGTCTTAAGCGGTCCGATAGCGCTTCGATTGTTTGTTCCCACCCCAGCAGGTTGATCTGAGAAAAAATCGTGGAGATTTTGATTGAGACGTATTCGATATCGTCTTCGGCCAGGTCATGAAGATAGACATTTAAACGGTGCTGAGCTTCGTCTTCCCCAAGGATCGCTTCCCCCAAGTGGTTGAGGTTAAGACGAACGCCTTCTTTCCGCCGTTTACGCATATGTTTTGACAAAGCGTTTTTTTCTCCTGGCAGGATGACCGTTTTGGTTTGACGCCGCAGCGTCCATGTCGCCAGTGGAACAAAAATCGGAGAGAGCGCTCGTCCGATCCATTGAAATGCTGCAAGCGACAGCTGTTTTGAAAAATCGAGATAGCGCGGGATTCCGAATTGATTGAGAAGGTAGATCATCTGATGAGCGACGCGCGCCGATTTTTTACTTCGAAAACATTGATCAGTCATCGTTGTCGTGAAAGCTTTCCCGCGCGGATCTTTCATCATCCGAGCAAGTTCAGCCTGTCGTTTTTTTTCTGAACGGGTTTGGATTTTGTTCGCTTCCGTCAGCATGAGCGCTGCTAGCTCAACGGCTAGTTTTTGACGTTGACCGATCGTGAGAATCTTCCCTTTTGCTGAGTCTAAAATTTCTGCTGCTTCTTGTAAGACCGGCGATGGTGGAGATGTTCTACTCATTTCCTTCTCATAACAAAAGTTGATCTTATGACAAATAATTATTTTAAAATTTCTTTGGTACATTGACTCTTTTGAAAAAGAGAGTTATGATGCACTACTTTAACTAGTAGTGGAGAAATGTATGATGAAACCTCTTGGAAATCGTGTGCTGATTAAACGGGCCGAAGCAAAGACGACCAAAGGTGGTATCTTGCTGCCGGATTCTGCGAAGGAAAAGCCCAAAGTCGGCGAAGTGATCGCAGTCGGTCCTGGCAAAGCAGATAGCGATGGAAAACTTCTTCCCATGCATGTCAGTGTAGGCGATCAAGTTTTATTTTCCGCCTACGCCGGCACGCAAGTCAAAAGTGATGATGTCGCAACAGAATATTTAATCATGGCCGAAGATGAAATTCTCGGCGTGCTTGTATAAACTACCTCTAGAGGAAACCTTATGTCAAAAATGCTCCAGTTTAACCAAGAAGCTCTCAAATCCGTCTTGAAAGGCGTCAAGACGCTTGCAAAAGCCGTGATCGTGACATTGGGCCCTAAGGGCCGGAACGTGGTGATCAACCGTGGCTATGGCTCTCCTCTTTCGACGAAAGATGGCGTCACGGTCGCAAAAGAGATCGTGTTGAAAAATAAATTCGAAAATATGGGCTCTCAGCTCGTCAAGGAAGCCTCCACCAAAACATCCGATATTGCCGGAGATGGAACAACGACGGCGATCGTGCTCGCTGAAGCGATTTATACTGAAGGGCTCAAAAGCGTCATTGCCGGAGCTGATCCCGCCAGCGTTAAACGTGGCATCGATAAAGCGACCGGTGAGCTGTGCAAAGCCTTGGATGAACTTGCAATCAAAATCAGCAACCACGAAGAGATCAAACAGATCGCAACCATTTCTGCCAATAACGATCCCGACGTTGGAAATATCATCGCAGAGGCAATGGAAAAAGTGGGCAAAGACGGTACGATCACGATAGCTGAAGCCAAAGGCATCGATACGACATTAGACGTTGTTGAAGGGATGCAATTTGACAAAGGGTATCTCTCTCCCTACTTCATCACCAATCCTGACAAAATGATCGCCGAGCTTGATAATGCTTGGATCATGATCACGGATCAAAAAATTTCTACAATCAAAGAGATTGTTCCGTTTCTTGAGAAGTTCATGGAAAAAGCCCAGAAACCGCTGCTCATCATCGCCGATGATCTTGATGGCGAAGCCCTAGCGACACTGGTTGTCAACAAAATCAAAGCAGGTCTTCCTCTCTGTGCTGTGAAAGCTCCTGGATTTGGCGACCGGCGTAAAGCGGTTTTACAAGATATTGCGATCCTCACAGGTGCCACCGTTATTTCTCAAGAAGTCGGCCTTTCTTTAGATGGTATCGAGTTGGCGATGCTTGGCCGCGCCAAGAAAATCAAAATCGCCAAAGAGAGTACAACGATCATTGACGGCGCCGGCAATCCGAAAGAAATCGAAAAACGGATCCAAGAAATCCGTGGCGAAATTGCCGCATCAACCTCTGATTATGATATTGAAAAGCTCGGAGAAAGGCTTGCAAAACTTGCCGGCGGAGTTGCCGTCATCAATGTTGGCGCAGCCACAGAGACCGAGCTCAAAGAGAAAAAAGCTCGCGTCGATGACGCCCTGCATGCAACGCGAGCCGCCGTCGCTGAAGGGATTGTACCCGGCGGCGGTGTTGCGCTTCTCCGCGCCGTGAAAGCGCTCGAAACTTTAGTCCTTCCTGACGACGAGCAGATCGGTGTTGAAGTTGTCCGGAAAGCTGCTTTTGTTCCTGCGATTGCCATTGCCAATAACTGCGGCGAGCAAGGCAATCTCATTGCTGAAAAAATCTATGAGCGGCAAGGCGCCTGGGGCTTCAATGGACAGACAGGAGAGTTTGCCGACTTAAGCAAAGACGGTGTCGTCGATCCGGTGAAAGTCACCAAAAGCGCACTCACAAATGGCGCCTCAGTTGCCGGCATTTTGCTGACAGTGGCAGCGATGATCACCGATAAGCCTCAACCTAAAAAAGCGCCTACTCCGTCGTTGGATGAGATGGGGGGCGGGATGGGAGGAATGGGCATGGATGAGATGATGTAAGGACAAACCCAATCCACTCTTTTTCACTGAGCTGTTTCTTTTTTTTCCAGCCTTGCCTTAGACGCCAATCGAGATATTCATTGGCTTTTTCTTTTAAAATGCCCGAGGTAATTAGAGTCGCAGAAGAGGGCATGCGATCTTCGATCACACTCCAGGCCTCTGCTTGTTCCGAGCTAATCATGTTCATTAAAAGAATCGAAGGGATTTTTTTGGGAGGTTCTGTTGAAAAATGGATCTTCTTTTGAAAGTGGCTTATACACAAACAACTTGAAGAATCGGTTTTTGACTGCGTCGGGTTTGTCTCATAA
>DASUCX010000053.1:0-5383 GCA_036275855.1 Rhabdochlamydiaceae bacterium | reverse complement strand
CGTTGTCGCTACCGTTAAGAATGCACAGTTCTCTCATAAATCGTGCTGCATCTCCCTGGAATCCATACCCATCCCTTCTTCAGGCTACCACCATTTCACTTTCATCCAACATGTTTGCATTATCGCGCAAATCCTATATCGCTCCTATGGAATTGAAGTAAAGCAGATTGATGACGAGATGCCTCCTCAAACTCTGACTGTCACATGGCACTACGACGCCCACTGGCTCAATCCACCCGCTCCTTTTCAGATCAAAGATAGAAAAGAAGAAAGTCTGACCGATTGTACATTGCAGTTTGGCGAAAAACGGTTCTCGGCTCATAGAACGGTTTTGTCAGCCAAATCGTCTGTTTTTGAAAAAATGTTCAAAAGCCAGTGCAAAGAGGCCGAATGGGGAGCTGTGATTAGTATCGTCATGGAGAATTTTGAAGGACAAAGCGCTGAGATCTTGCTCGACTATTTCTATACCGGAGAGTTGAAACTCAAGGGCGCTTCAGTGAAGCAGATTGACAATTTAGTCAACTTTTCCGCCCAGTATGACATGCCGCGTCTGCGGCAGCTTTGTTTTGAACACCTCTGTCAAAGTGTCGATGCAGACACCCTCAAAGACTACATTACCCTGGCAAGACATTATCAACATGAAAAATTGGAGGCGGCACTCATCGAACATATTGGAGTGGAGGTGACTGTAGACAATTTTGATCGACTCATGGAATTAGGAAAGGCAGATAAACTAGGAGATGTCTTTACACAAACTTGCACGGAAGTGATCTTAAAACAAATCAAAGAAATCAAATGGGAAACGTTGGAACCAGGAAAATGCACACAATTAAATGAATATAAAAAATTTCTAGATTTGGCCTTTAAGTTGAAAGTAACATCGATGGTCTTCACTACCATTGACCACATGAAACAGCTTTTGGGCCGTCCCAGGTTCTGTTTAGAAAAACTGATCGAATATCTCACCGTCATTTGTGAATACCACTCTCGCCTAGAGGCCGAAGGCAACTGGTTACAAAAGGACGAAAACGACATCCTAACAATGAAAAACGGCTTGATAGAAGACACCGTTAAAATGATTGACGATAGTGGAACAAAATATTCCTACGAGGTAATCAATAAGATTCCCATCATCAAACCTATTGATTTAAAACTTATCGAACAGTGTCTCACTGTTGCTACAGCCTACAAACTCGAAAACATCATCAATCACTGTGATGCTGTTCTAGCACAAGAATTCGTAGAACGTCCTTCCAACTATGCGCATCTCTCCTCAATAGAACTCCAACAAATCTCAAATTTGGCTAGCCAATACAGCTTGAAGAGGGTCAAAGAAGCGTACGAAAAAACTGCAAACCTATCCTAGGGACGTCTTCAAAACGACAGACCGAAAAAACCTCCGGCCTTCTTATTTGATTTCTTCTACCTCCTTCAGAATGAAATCGGCTCGCTCTGCAGGAGACATTCCACCAGGTACTAAAATAAAGTCTTTGTTCCTGCAAGTCCATAAGTCATCGCAAACGAGTAGATATCAAAAATCCCCCTATCTACAAAAACTCTCTCTTCATTAAACAACCACGGCTCCTCTCGCTCCAACTGTACTTTGAGAATATCAAAGTAAAGCTTTCTTCCTTCCAAGGCTCGGAAATCCCCACTTCAATTTTTCTAAGAATCCAATCGGTAGCAGCTTCGTGGATGACGTTCTCCTGTCGCTTTTCCAACTCTTTAATAATCGAAGTCTTTCCCGAAGAGGGCCCCCCAGCCAGGGTATATACCCAAGGAACTTCAAAATTTGGTTTTTGACTGCGCTGGCATCCCCATATTTGTAGCCGCGTCCATCGACCATGTGCTTGCACATGGCCTGCTTCCGCGTCGGCTGCGCCTGCTGCAAATCTGGGGCGCTAGCTTTGTCAAAAACCAAATTTTGAAATTCCTTGGGTATAGATCATCGCAGCAAGACAAACTGCAAAAGATACCATCTGAGAGCTCTCGGGTTAACAAGAATGTAAAGACAATCCATCACAATCAATCAACTAACAATTGGCTTGCTAAATCTTTGGCTAACTTGCCATCGATGGCACTGTTGATTCTCATAATGGCCTTCATGACGAGCCCTAGATCTTTTTTTGTCTTGGCTCCAGACTCAGCGATCGCTTGAATTACAATCTTCTTTGTTTCTTCAGGAGACAGCGCTTTGGGTAAAAACTCTTGGATGATCGCGAGTTCTCTTTTGAGCTGCTCTACAGTTTCAGAGCGGTTGGCTGCTTGAGCCTGTTCTAATGCTTCTTGCAGGTTGCCGTAATAGGTTTTGAATAGTTTGATGACATCAGCATCGGAGAGATTTCCTCGTGCATCAACGGCTAAAATTTTTGATTTGAGCATTCGCAAGGTCTCCAGCCGAATCTGATCACGGCTGCGCATTGCTTCCTTAAGCTCTTCATTGATTTTTTCCATCATTGCCATACTATGTCCTCAATTTTCTGTTTGAATTTTCCAACTAAAGCAAGGCTCGGAAATTTTTTCTTTAATACGCCAGCCTTTCGACGTCCGAACCAGCTTATCATTGTACCAGAGACCCCAAATGACAACTTCCAGCGTATTTCCTTGTCTAGGGAGTTCTAAGGGATTATGACAAAGGCAACGGGAATCAGCGAAGTCTCCTTCAATCCGTATTTTGTAGTTCGAGATCATATGCTGGCGGGGCAAGTCTCCTAAATTCTCAGCCAAGAATTTCTTAATTAGTGTTAAACTGCCTATGGGACCTCCGGCTTTGGAGTAATCAATCTGAGCATCGTGAGTAAAAATTAAATCAAGCGCGCCAAGATCTTTAGCGTCAACAGCAGAGCAATAATCCACTAATAGATCCATGATCTCAAAACGATCCGAAATTTCCCGCAACGTCAAGGTCATAACCAAGAGATTAGAGCGGAATTGGTATTTTTCCTACAGAAAAATTGCTTAGATATTTCATGTCCTCTAAGGTTTTTGCGCAACGATGTAGTGGCAAGTTGTGACAAGGCCTTTGCGGTCGGCTTCGACAAATGCCTGGCCGTCTAACGTCAGACGGTCAAACAGCAGTTGGAAGTGGCGCGGGAGGATTTTGCACTTGACACAACCTTTGATAAGGCGTGCGGCCCACGTAAAGAGTGTATCGGCTTTTTCAATGAGCGGCGCTTGGAGGCCGTTAATGCTACCGTTTTCATTAATGAGAACTTTAAAGCCGGCTTTTTCCATTGCACGGGTAAAGTCCTCAATCCGTGGAGTCCCGATGGCGCCTATGAGCGGTTTGATCCGGCGCATGAGATCGGCGTGCTGAGGGTTTTTAGGATCGTACTTGTCAAGTTGAACCCAATCGAGGCAAGCAACTCTTCCTCCGGGTTTTAACACGCGATAGATGTCGGCAAACATCTTTTCTAAATCTTTTGAATAACTGAAGACCTGGACCTGATAGATAGCATCTAAACTCCCGCTTTCAAAAGGAAGCGGGAGTTTATTGATATCTCCTTGGATAAAGTTTGTCTGATCAGTGAGGTTTTTACCGATGGCAAACCGTTTAGCGGCTTCCAATTGACCAGCATCGATGTTCATGCCGGTAACGTGAGCGCCTGTCTCGGTGGCCATATGGCTGGCAATCCGTCCCCTGCCGCAGCCGATATCTAAAATCCGTCCGCCTTTTTTCACATTGAGATCTTTGGCCATTTTCTTTTCGAAGAGTGTTTGGTTGGCAATAACCCCTTTCGACATGTCCATGATCGGAGGGATGTACATTTTTTCGACTTGCCCGATGGCACACAGGTGATTGAGGACGCTGTAGTAATCCACAAGCTTCTTTTGGACTTGGTTGTAATAGTCAGGACCCATGTCACGGATTAACTCTTCTTCATTAGCCCAATCGTGTTCATAAATCGTGTAGGAATTTAAAAAAGCGTCGACCTTCTCTTGAGGAAGTGTGTAGAGAGTTTTAAAAGACTTTAGGATTGTCGATAGCCGATAAGCAAAGAAACTTAACTTGTTTTGGATTGACATGAAAATCTCCTAGTTTAGGCCTTTTTTAAAGATTTTTTAGATTTATATCAATCGAGAAAAATATTTGCTTAAATAGATCCAAACAACATCAAGCATGCCATGGCAATCATTGCAATATCTTCTGTGAGGGTCACTGTCGAAAGAGGTACATCCAAAACAGTTCCCATGCAGGCGCACCGAGTATCTAGCCCTTTTCTTAAAGCTCTGATGACCCCGATAGCGCCTATTCCCATCACGATTATTGTCAGGAGATAGGTCAAGGAAGGAATGGTGAAAGAAAGATACGCTAGCCCAAGGGCAAGTTCGATAAGAGGATAGAGATAGGCGTAGAACCGGAATTTTCTCGCTACCAAATCATACATTTGGAAGCCTTTAGCAAATCCAGCTGGATGAAACAGTTTGAGCATGGCAAACTGACACAAAAAAAAGCCCATGAAATAGTGCATCCAATTAAAAAGACCCTCATGTGTCAAGGCTGCTGCCCCTGCTGCCGCCACCAGGATAAGTGCAAATAAAGGCCAATACCGTCCGATTCTGTTCATAAAATAAGGTTCCTTTTTGCTCTTTTTATTCCAAAATGATCCATTATTTTGAAATATTAAAATAGCCATATTATGCTGCGGTCGGCTTGAAAATGTGAATTTGGGCTGCGTCAAAGCCTCACGGAGCCACGAGGCTTTGATGCAGCCCAAATTCACATTTTCAAGCCGACCGCAGTATAAAAACTTTTCTTGATTATAATCCTCACCCTTTTTAGAAGGAGGAAAAGGAGTGATTATGGAATTATCCCTGTTTTTAGCTAAGTTGCTTGGTGTGTATATGTTAATCGTTGCGGTGGAGTTAATCCTGCGCCGTCACGAGTTCGAAGGAGCAGTGAGAGATTTCGCTGCTTCCAAGGGCCTGATCGTATTCTCAGGTTCTGTTTCTCTGATCTTAGGCCTTGCCATTGCCATCGGTCATCCGATTTATGAGTTCAACTTCCGAGGACTGATTACCTTAATCGGTTACCTCTTGATCCTCAGAGGGATCTGGAGAATGGCATTCCCCTCGCGTCTTCAAAAGAGGATGGCGACCTGCTTCCACCAAGGCTATAGAGAATGCTTAATTATTTTGATCATCCTCGGGATCTACTTGACCTACACTGGATTTAATCAAGTCATGATTCCTTAATTCATTTTCAAAACCCGTCCTTGTTTAAACAGGACGGGTTTTTCACTTATACACAAATGAATTCAAAAATTTGAGAAATGCCAAGGAGGCTCCCTAAATTTTGCCAGGCGTAGCCGGCGTCGAAGCAGCTCAACTTGAGTAAGTTGAGCGATGCAGACGGGGAGAAATTCAGGGAAAAGCTGACGCA
>DASUCX010000052.1:0-29350 GCA_036275855.1 Rhabdochlamydiaceae bacterium | reverse complement strand
CAAGCAGCATTTGCTACGTTCTATTTTTGATGATAAAATTTATTTTAACATCGAGGAATTCGAAGAAAGAATGCAAGCGTCTCATTATTTACGCTGGGCGATGAATCATCGAAACAACACCTTTCACCCTAAAATCCCTTTAGCAATCCAGCAAAAGAAGGATACAGCGATTATCTGTGGCGGGGGGCATCTCTTCGGAGAGACAGGAATAGTCCGCTCTTTGAGAAGAGACGGATACGATGTCAATCATGTCAAGGCGATTGAAGAATAGCCCTTAGACCATCGCTTTTTTCTTCTTAAACTTGTCGAGGTATTCGAGGGCTTTGCCGGTGCCGAGGCAGACGGCGAGGAGCGGATGCGGGGCGATGGTGACGGGAAGGCCTGTTTCCTTGATGATGGCTTTATCGAGTCCCTTGATGAGAGCGCCGCCGCCTGCAAGCACCATGCCTTTATCGACGAGGTCGGCTGCAAGTTCGGGAGGGCATTTTTCGAGGTTGAGCTTGATGTTTTCGATAATTTGTTGGAGAGGCTCTGCGAGGCATTCACGGATTTCAACGGAGTTGATCCGCTTGGTGACGGGAAGGCCGGCAACTTGGTCGCGGCCGCGCACTTCCATTTCGAGTTCGTGGTCACCGAGAGGATAGGCAGACCCGATGGTGATTTTAATTTCCTCGGCTGTTCGAGGTCCAATCATCAAGTTGTAGGTACGGCGCATGTAGTTGATGATGCACTCATCGAACTCATCCCCGGCGATTCTCAGAGAGCGGGACTCGACAATGCCGCCAAGAGAGATGATGGCGATTTCGGTCGTACCACCGCCGATGTCGACAATCATGCTGGCAGATGGTTCATGGACGGGAAGATCGACGCCGATAGCAGCGGCCATCGGTTCTTCGATCAAAATCACCTCTTGCGCGCCGGCACGGAGGGCTGAATCTTCAACGGCTCTTTTTTCGACACCTGTGATTCCGGATGGGACAGCGATTAAAATCTTTGGACGGAAAAGACTACGAGACGGTGTGACACGTTTGATGAGAGCTTTGAGCATTCCTTCAGCGATTTCGAAATCGGCGATCACCCCGTCTTTCATCGGACGGACGGCATGGATTTTGCGAGGTGTTCTGCCTAACATGGCTTTGGCTTTGTGACCGACGGCAAGGACTTCATTGGTCGCAGAATCGACAGAAACGACAGACGGTTCGGCCAGAACGATACCTTTGCCACGGACATAAACGAGCGTGTTAGCGGTCCCTAAATCGATGCCGATGTCATTGGAAAAAAAGCCGGAGAGTTTTCCAAAATTTCCTAAAGCGCCGCGGCTGAGCCGGGCTAGCATGTCTCGTACGTTAAAAGATCTTTGTTGCATAGTTGTGTTATGTTCTAAGAAGCTCTAATACGTCTTCCCAAGTTAATTTAGCAATCGCCTCATCATCGCAACTTACGACTTTCTTGACCAATCCTTTTTTCCTCTTTTGCATTTCCGCAATCTTTTCCTCGATGGTCCCGAGGGTAATCAGCTTATAGGCTGAAACATTTTTTTTCTGTCCCATACGATGGACGCGGTCTGTCGCTTGGTTCTCAACGGCGGGGTTCCACCACATATCGTAATGGATAACGGTGTCGGCTCCGACGAGGTTAAGGCCTGTTCCGCCGGCTTTCAAAGAAACTAAGAAGACAGGGAGGGTTTCATCTTCATTAAACTGTTTGACAATCTCTAAACGATTTTTACTTGAACCGTCGAGATAGGCAAACCGGATGCCGCGGCTTTCAAAATCCTCCCGCATGAGCTGAAGCATGCGTGTGTATTGGCTGAAGATCACAGTTTTGTGTTTCCCTTCGATGAGCGTTTGGAGAAGCTCCATAAGCATCTCGTATTTGGCACAGTCGCCGGGCTCGGCTTTTTCTTTGGCAAAGATCGCTGGATGGCAGCAGATCTGTTTAAGCCGAGTGAGGGTGGCAAGGACGTGGATTTGAACACGATCGAAACCATCGCGCTCGACCAGTTTGACCAATTCATTACGGGCCGATTCGGCATAAGACCGGTAAAGATCTTGCTGAACATCGGTGAGCTGGCAGTGGTAGACGATCTCGGAAACAGGTGGAAGATCGTCAAGCACATCGGACTTCATGCGACGCAAAATAAAGGGAGCGACTTTTTTGCGGAGATATTCGAGATTTTTTGAGAGTTCTGCGCCGGAGACACGAATATATTTTTCAACAAAACGGTCGTAAGAGCTCAAGAAGCCCGGCATCAAGAAGTCGAATAAGCTCCACATCTCATCGAGAGAGTTCTCAATCGGCGTGCCGGAGAGGATAAGCCGGTGTTCTGCGACTATCATCTTGACTGATTTGGCATTGCGGGTGCCACGGTTCTTAATATGTTGAGCTTCGTCGAGGACGACATAGCCAAAAGTCACCGTCTTATAATGGTCGATATCTTTTTGGAGAAGGGTGTAGGAGGTAATGATTACATCGTACTTAGAAATGTTTTCGATGATCCGTTTGCGAGCCGAGGGAATGCCGTCGACAACAAGCACTTTGAGCTCAGGATCGAATTTGGCAAACTCTTCTTTCCAGTTGTATAAGAGAGAGGTGGGGCAGACGATCAAAGAGAGGGCTTTTTTCTTCATCCGGTACTGAGCAATGGCGACGATCGCTTGGAGGGTTTTTCCAAGGCCCATGTCATCGGCTAAAATTCCATTGAGATACATGAGACGCAATCTCTCCACCCAATTGACGCCGTCTTTCTGATAAGGGCGTAGTGTTGCTTGGACTTCGATAGGAACTTCCGTGAAGGCAAGTTTCTTTTCTCCTAACATCTGCTTGCGAATGTCGATGAGTTTATCGGAGATCGTGAAATTAACGGGGAGATCTTCAAAGTGGCTGGCATCAATATTGGCCAGGCTCCATAATGGACGCTCAAGTTTGTGATCGGCAAGAATCGTGATACCTAGCTCGTCAAAAAGCTGGACAATAGCCCCGATTTTTTCCAGATCAAGGACGAGAATTTTAGGCAGTTTGTTGCTCTCTCCCGCTTTTTTCGCAGCTCTTTGCTTTTGCGTCTCCATTTCGAGATAGGCCCGTTTAGAGGCGACGCATTCCCAGAGCAGATCGATACGGGCTCCTCGAAGGGCGCCGTGGATTTTGAGTTCGATCTCATACACATCGATACGAGATGTATGGGTGAGATTGAGAGTATAACTCGTTTGATCATAGATAAATTGATCGAGAAGATTTTGCGGGCAATTAAAGGTGATACGGTGTTGATGGCGCGGAATAATATCGGTCATGAATTCGACAATTTTCTTCTCGGATTTGGCGATAAAGACAGATTCTTCGGCGTTGAAGAGAAAATCTTGGAAGAGCTCATCGATGATTTTTCTTTCTTCAACGAGATTGCGGGCTAAAATCCCCGATTTCGTCACGAAAGAAGCGACATGGTCGTAATCGAGTTTATTCGGCGACGCAGGAATCATTTGTTTGTCGTAATGGAAATAGAGCATGGCTTCGAGTTCGCCATCGAGATAAACGAGATCGCAGGTTGCTTTGATCGCTTCCACATACGGAAGAGTAACAAAATCTTCAATCGCTTTTGAGTTTTCAATCTGCGCAAAACGGGAAAGTTCGGGCATCGCATTTTCGACAAATGTTCCAAACAGCGGCTCAGGAACCGTCAGATCATGCATCGATTTGAGATTTTTCAAATGGAGCCTGGTAATATGCGCTGGAAACTGGTAGTAGACGTTTTGGTGAAGCATTCCAGGAGAAACACAGGAGAAGAATTTCGCTTCTTCTACGGGAATTTGTTTTTGATCGACCAAGATGCCAGGCTGCAGAAGAATTTTAGAAACCGGAGGCTTGAGATATTCAATACTGAATTTAAGGCTGGCAGGATGCGGTGAGAACCGGATCGGATTTTCAAATGTTGTATCAAAAAGACCCGGTAGCTGCGGCAATTCTTCTTCCTGTGAGGAATACCCGCTATCTTTAAACGATTCGTTTGCGCCATCGAAGATGCGGGCCAAAATAATGCCGAAAAGTTCCAGCTCGATTTGGGCGATGCGGTGCCCTTTTTCAGAGCTCGGCTGATCTTGAAACCTTGCTTGGTCCATCATCATTTTCATGACATCGCGCTGTTTGATATCGAAAGAATTGAGCGAGAAACAATACCGTTTGCTGCCGATAAAAATCGGCTCTTCGTAACGGAGGGCTTCCATGAACTTCTTCAGATAAGGAATATGGAGAGGCTTGGATCGCGACGGTAGCCTTAACGCTAGCTGCAATTCGACAGGTTGTTTTCCGTCGAGGTTGTTAGGAAGGGAAAACACCCAGGCGGCCTCTGCTCTGTCAATCTCGTATTTTTCTTGTGGTTTGAAAAAAGGAGAGACGGCAAGCATTTCAGAAGAGGTGACATATTCTTGAAGAACTTCTTCCTTATAGAGCTCTTCTTGCTTTTGGGTCTGTTTGCTCTCAGCCTCTTTAAACTTATTGATGAGGGCTTGTTTTTGCTCATCATTAAAGTCGTGTTTATCAGCCAAATCGCTTAGGTTGTTCTCTTTAGAGTAGGTGACCATGATCTCATCGAGTCGCTCTTCTAAATAGAAGATCAGCGCTGCTAAATGTTGGCAATCATAGTTATAAGGACAGTCGCAGTCCGAATCGACAGTTTCGCATTCAAGACGGTCGATTTCAATCTCGCTTTCGTAATGGTTTTCGTATTGCCCTTGCACCCGCCCGCTGATCCGAACAATGCGGTGATCAAGATGAAGAATTTTAGCTGCCACAACTTTTTGTTTGTCGAAGAGTTCTTTCCCTTCTTTGACAATTCCGGAGGCAAAATCTTGTCGGAGCTTTCTGAAATTCAACATCGGTTTTACCTATTAATACTTAAGAGATGAGCTACAGGTTGTCAAGAAGTCTTCCATTACCAGGAAACTTATAAACAAACGGTGGCACAACTCATCTGTTGAACTTGTGTTTTACTTTATTTTTGAAACTCTCGCAACAAAAAATTTTATGTTGATGAAAGAGTGTCAAAGATTCGTTAAGATAGTGGTTTTTTGTGTCAGGACAAATCCTCAGAGCCTTTAATAAACCTACTGATGTGACAAAAATTGTTGGATTTTTGGTTTGGAACATTTTCAAGATTCCTTAATTTGATATCTCATCTGTGCAGAAGTTTGTCTACTTCTTCCCAAGGCAACCTACTTCCAGCATCTTTCATCTTCTCAAAGGCTGAATGGGCGGTGGAAAGCCGGATGATTTTTTTCTCTAACATATCTTTGACAAGCCAAATTGTGCCATAAACAGACACTCCTTCTTGGTAAGCAGCATTCCTGAGGTGTTTATCTCCAGTTAAAAGAGGACAATTTTCATGGAAGGCAAGACTTAAGGTAAATATATCCATTCTGCTGGGACGGCGATATTTCGCAGCAAACTCCTTTGCAATATCTACTGCCTCTTTGGAAAGCGTTTTGACCTTTAATCCGAGATCAAGCAGATGCGAATGCCTGGCTTTGAGTTCTTTTTCAAAAAGAATATCTGGCACTAAAAAAACAGTATCCATGCCAAACATCGGTGAGAGTAAGCTTCCATGCTCGATATCGATCAGGACATTTGCATCGCTAACGAGTATTTGCATGGCTTTCCATTAAGCGAAATTTTCTAAAAGCATCGAGGGGATAGTCAAGCAATTCAGCCGCTTTTGATTCTCCGATATAGTCTTCGCCTAACGCATGAAAAACCATCTGTTTAAAAATATGGGTTTTCTCTGAAGGGATTTGACTGCCGGGCTCCTGTTTCTTCCAACCTTTCTGATTGAAGTGAAAAATCAAACTGTTGAAATAAGATTCCTTGATGATTCCCGCATCTTTCAGGCGATAGCAAATCGAGCACATGCTCAATTTAAATTCTTCTTTAATTAAAAATAGCTCCCTCCACTCAACTGAAGTTCTAATCTTACCCATGATCTGCATGATGGCTTCTTTGGGCAAAAGAAAGGCTCCTGCAAAGCGGTTGCATGCTTTTTCTTCATCTACACTTTTTGATAGTAGATTCTGCAGAATAAAATGACCGAGCTCATGGGCTAAAGTAAAACGTTGCCGATCTCCGGGCCATCTTGAACTGATCACAATGATAGGCTGATCATTGATTAAAGTAGCCAAACCATCAAACATTTTTTCATCATAATCGATAATAAACACCCTGACCCCATGACTCTCAAGGACATCTATTAGATCTTGGATAGGAGCTCTTCCCAATTTCCAATGATTTCGAAGTTTATCGGCTATCTCTTCGATTTGGTCATATATCTCGATGTTACTAAGTAATGAGTCAGGAATTTTAAATAATTGTATAGGAGGATTGGGATAGAGACTTTCTAACTCCAAGCGACGCTCAATCTGATCAGCAATCTGAGCTTTAATAGACTCCTCAACTTTCTTTCCAAGGCGGTCCCTTTTTCGAAACTTGATTTCCCCAAGCTTAATAGTCTCAGAGCGAAAAAAAAACTCAACTGAAACTCCCAAAGCTTTGGCCAGCTTAATAAGAATGTCTGAGGAAGGAGTCAATACCCCTTTTTCAAATTTGCTTATTGCCATATGACTGAGACCTATAAGCTTCGCCAACTTGCGTAGCCCAAGCCCCGAAGCTCTTCTTGCCCTCTCAAGACGTTTGCCTAAATCGATCGCCATACCTTCCCCTTTTGTTTACAGTTATCTCTATTTTTTCTTAATTTGTAAACAAGAAATGCAAATTTCACCCATATCAGATCAATGGATTGGCTACTGTTGATTTTCGGGATTATTCTGAGGTTCGTTGCACCCAGAGAGCTTCTCTTTCCCGCTTATCTCATTAACAAACAATTGGTTACATCTTTATCATTTTCAGAATGATAATATTGTGATAAACTATCACTATGAGAAGGAAAGCAACCAATGAATGAACAATCACTACTGCAGATCTTGCTCAGCGAATTCCACGATAAATTAAACCATTTAGACAACCTTGTCGTGAGAGATATCCGCTTTCTAGATGCTCCCAAGAAAATAAAAGTGGCCATTGGGATGCGCCGTGCCGGTAAAACCTACCTTGTTTATCAGCAAATACTCCAGTTGATCAAAGCAGGTGTCAGCAAGACAGCTATTTTATATATCAACTTCGAAGATGACCGTCTCATGCCAATCAATGAAAAAAAACTCGCAAAAATGGTGGAAGCATTCTACTCGCTCTACCCTGAAAACCATGATCGGCAATGCTATCTATTCTTTGATGAAATTCAAAATGTTAAAAACTGGCCTCTAGTAATTAGACGTTTGCATGACACTAAAAACGCTGAACTCTTTTTAACAGGATCTTCAGCGAAATTGCTCAGTAAAGAAATTGCAACAAATCTACGAGGACGCTCGCTTGCAATCGAAGTCTGGCCGTATAGCTTCGCTGAATTTATCCGAGCAAAAAAAATCTCCGTCGATAGAAGCATATTTGGGAAAAAAACCGAGGACGTTCTTACCCAGGCATTCCACTCTTATTTATCAGAAGGGGGTTTCCCTGAAATTATCCCATTTACCCCTGATGTGAAACAACAAACACTGCAAGAATACCTTGATGTCGTTATCTATAGAGACCTTATTGAAAGACACAACATCAAAAATCCAACGCTGATCAAATATATGATATTATCGATGATTCATAATGTCAGCAGGCCATTTGCCCTGAATAAGTTTTACAATGATTTAAAAAGTCAGGGATACCAAACAGGGAAAGACATTCTCTATGACTATGCTGATCATATTGAAGACGCCTACCTCGCGTTCTCTGTAGCCATCTATGATAAATCCATCAGGAAATCAACCACCAACCCTAAAAAATTATACGCTATTGATCCAGGCATGATCAGAGCCTTGACATTGGATTATGAGGGTGATCTTGGAAGGCTTTTTGAAAATCTTATCTTTTTGGATCTGAAGCGACTTGGCTGTGAAGTCAATTATTATATTACCTCTGAGGGTCATGAGATCGATTTTATCGTCCACACCCCACGCGGATATAGAAAATTCTACCAAGTTGCATGGGATTTGCAGAATGCAAATACACTAGAACGAGAAGAAAGAGCTCTTCAGGCTGGCATAAAAGAATTAAAGATTGATGGAGAAATCATCACCTTAGATTCCTACCTTCGTGAAGGCATCAAAATTAATTGTTAATCATATTGGGACAATATAACCTGAGTTTTGGGTTGATTTCATAGAGCCTTAATTCTATGCTGGAGAAATGCAAATTTCACCTGTATCGGATAGATCTATTCCAAATATTTGGGACCTAAAAGAACTGCCCCCGATGCCCCTGATGCCAAAAGAGAGCATTTGGGTCGAAATGCTGGGGAAACTCTACCCTAAAGCAAACCAGAAAGAATTATGCGAAAGAGCCTTTGCGTTGATGAGAAATATGATGGATGCGCTTAAGCATGAAATTGCACGCGAGGACAAAATACATCGCGAAACTGCTCAGAAGTGGAAGGATGCGCTCCGCGGCCGCTGAAATCATTTTTAATTGCTGAAAAAGCTCTTTTATACACAAATGAATTCAAACGTTGGGAATTTGGCAAGGAGGCGTCCTGAATTTGAATCAGGCGTAGCCGGCGCCGAAACAGCTCAACTTGAATAAGTTGAGCGATGCAGGCGGGTTCAAAGACAGTGACAAGCCAACGCAGTCAAAAACCAACGTTTGAGTTTATTTGTGTATACCTCTATACTGGACACCCATGCGGGCGTAGCTCAGTGGTAGAGCATCACGTTGCCAACGTGAGGGTCGAGAGTTCGAGCCTCTTCGCCCGCTTATTTTATATATAAGGGATAGGTTCATGGAACAAAAGGAAGAGACGCAAACTCAAGCCCCGCTCGAGTTTTCAAACGAAAACCTTAAAGTCAAAATCCACTTTAAGCCCAATTGCAAAGTCGAACTCGAAGTCCAAGCCGGCCCCTCTATTGCGCAAGCAGCCCATCGGAGAGCGGTTAAAACGATCGGGAAAGAAGTCACTCTTCCGGGATTCCGTAAAGGAAAAGCTCCCGAAGCTCTAGTCGAAAAAAACTATCCTAAGCAGATCGATGGCGAGTGGCAAAAAGCGATTGCTGACCTGGCTTTTCAAGACAGCATCAAGCTCATCAACATCCCTCTCCTTAATAATGAGCCTAAGGTCAGCTACAACATGAAAAGCCATTCAATGGAAGGATCGTCGCTCCTTCTGTTTTTTGAGACTGAGCCAACGATCCCTCAGATCAACCCCAAAGATATCACCTTAAAAGCGGTTGAGCGTCCTGCCGTCAATGACGATAAAGTCAATGAAACGATGCGCCAGCTTCAGCTTTTCTTTGCCGAATGGAGAAAAATGGACCGGCCGATCCAAGAAAATGATTTTGTTATCTTGGATGTCGATGTGATCGATGAAGAACCTCCACGCAAACTATTTGCCGATGTCCGATTTGAAGTGACCGACCGCTCGATGGCCAAATGGATGAAAGAGTTGATTTTAGGCCGCCACCAAGGAGAAATTTTGGAAGGCGTCAGCGTACCAGATGAAGATGCGTCTCAAAAAGACAAAGAAAACCTCAAGCCGAAAAAAGTCCGTGTCGACATTAAAGTCGTAGAGGAAGCGACTGTGCCTGAATTTACTGATGAATTTGCCCGCAGGCTCGGCGCTCCCTCCGTCGATGTCATGCGCCAAAACGTCCAACAGCTCTTGGATCGAAAAGCTGACGGACATGTCCAAGAGAAATTGCGTGAAGAAGTGAGCGACATCCTTTTGGAAAAATATCCTTTTGACGTACCGATGAGTTTGATCGATCGGGAGGTGCGTTTCCGGATGCAGCAACTGCTTCAAGATCAAGAATATCTCCGCCACTGGAACAGCATGACTCCGGAAGCCAAAAAACGTTCCGTATCCTCTGTTGCCGAACAATCTCAAAAAGCTGTCCGGATGTTCTATCTTTGCCGCAAGATCCTGATAGATGCAAAGATTTCAATCTCTCCGAAAGATCTGCCAAAAGCTCCCGAAACTCCTCTTGGCATGTTACTGGGAGAGCAACGAGACTACCATCCTCAAGGAGAGACAGAAGTCCATCAAGCAGAGGCCTTTTCACGTCTTCTCCTTGAAAAAGCCGAAGACTTTATCATTGCCAATGCAACTATTGCGCAATAACCCCCTAATCGGCAATATACTGCTATAGTGTAAAGAGGTAATGTATGTACCAAGTCCCCTATGTGATCGAAGATACAGGCCGTGGCGAAAGAGCCATGGATATCTACTCACGACTTTTGAAAGACCGGATTATCTTTTTAGGCACTGAGATCAACGATGCCGTCGCCAATACCGTGATCGCTCAGATGTTATTCCTACGGGCCGATGACCCTAAAAAAGATATCAGCATCTATATTAACTCACCCGGCGGTTATATCTCCTCGGGCCTTGCGATCTACGACACGATGCGTTTCATGGGATATGACATCAATACCTATTGCCTCGGCCAAGCAGCGTCGATGGCTGCTTTGCTACTGGCTGCCGGCACGAAAGGAAAACGGTTTGCTCTTCCTAACAGCCGGATCATGATTCACCAACCTTCCGGTGGCGTCGGCGGAACATCTGCCGATATTGAGCTCCAAGCAAAAGAGATCTTGGTCTTGAAAGGCATTTGTGCTCAGATCATCAGCGAAAGAACCGGCAACCCGGTGAAAAAAATTATCGAAGATTCCGAACGAGACTATTATATGAACCCTGAAGAATCGCTGAAATACGGCCTCATTGATAAAATTGCGACGCAACCCCAAAAAGCTGCACCAGCTGCTTAATAACCTATATGAGTGATAATAGTAAAAAACAACCAGCAAGCTGTTCCTTTTGCGGCCGATCGGAAGAAGCCGTTGAAAAGCTGATTTCCGGGCCTCAAGCCTTCATCTGTGATAAATGCACGCGCCTATGTATGGACATCATCGAAAAAAAACCTGTCCATCACGAGCTCCGCCTCTTAAAGCCCAAAGACATCAAAGAAAAACTTGATGAATACGTCATCGGTCAAGTAAAAGCAAAAAAAACCATCTCTGTCGCTGTCTACAATCACTACAAACGAATTCGCTCGCTGACCAAAGAACTGGATGTCGCCTATAGCAAGTCGAACGTTCTGCTACTGGGCCCCACAGGCTCCGGAAAAACCTTAATTGCACGGACTCTTGCTCAAATTTTAGATGTTCCGTTTGCGATCGCCGATGCAACAACGCTGACAGAAGCCGGCTACGTCGGCGAAGATGTCGAAAATATTATCCTGCGCCTCGTCCAAGCAGCCGACTATGATGTCAGCCGTGCTGAAATGGGCATCATTTATGTCGACGAAATCGATAAAATCCGCAAAACAACCGGCAACGTCTCCATTACTCGAGATGTCTCCGGAGAAGGCGTTCAACAAGCGCTACTCAAGATTGTTGAAGGAACAGTGGCCAATGTCCCTCCCAAGGGCGGCCGCAAACACCCTAACCAAGAATATATCAAGGTCAATACTGAAAATATCCTTTTCATCGTCGGTGGAGCCTTTGTCCACCTCGATAAGATCATTGCAAAACGGCTTGGCCGGAGCACGATTGGTTTTAGTGCCGAAGAAACACACGTCTTCGATGCCCATGAAACAAACTACCTGCTCTCCAAAGTCGAGCCTGAAGATCTGATCTCCTTTGGGATGATCCCCGAATTCGTCGGCCGTTTCAATAGCATTGCGAATTGCAACGAACTGACCATCGAAGATCTCGTTGAGATCTTGACTCAGCCTAAAAATGCGATCGTCAAACAATACAAACAGCTCTTTGCCGAAGAAGGCATCGTTCTCCATTTTGCTCCGGATGCTCTCCGCGGCATGGCAGAAAAAGCCAAAGCGACAGGCACCGGCGCGAGAGCGCTTCGGATGATCGTGGAAAGCCTGCTGCTGAACCTGATGTTCGAGGCTCCTTCCGATCCTGCGATCAAAGAAATTTTTATTACGAAGGAATCGGTCTTAGAAGGCGCCCCTCCCCGAGTCAAACGGTCGGCCTAGAGGTCTTCAGATGAAGATTAAAAATTAAACTTACCTATTAATCTAATAACGGACTGGCTTATCACCTTCCATTCTCTTCGTTAAAATACTATTTATAAGTATTTTTAAACAAATACCACAACAATTGCTATTTATGTTATAATAATTGAACAAAAAAAACGAGAATTTAATGACAACAACCATACCGAATATATTAATTAGTAGATTTACTTCATTTTTTCAATATTATAATCCCGGACGATCATTTCCATCGGCACCTCCCATCCTCGGAGAGCTAAACAGCAAACAAGCCGTGCTAACTGAGGAAACCTTCAAAGCAGCTGTTGCTTACCTCGCAGACCATTCAGACGCCAAACTAGAGAAAGCATTAAAAGAAAAAATTAACATAACACAGCCTGCTATCACCCTATCATTTATCAAATCCATCTGTACATCCAGCTTGTGAGAGGATCATTTGAAAATGATCGAAATTTGCAAAAGAATCGTATCTCTCGATCAACTCAAATCAGGCCTAGAGACCTATGATCCGATGGAGCTTGCACTCAGAGAATCCCGTTTTATACCCCAAACGCAAAATAGAAAAATTGCTGACACAGCGGTTCAGAATTGGGATAAATATGCGAAAATTTTTCGTACAATTATCTGTTGGAATCAAACCGCGATACAGTGGTTTCAAACCTGGGTTATAGCATTTTTTGTTACTCAATTAAGCGCATTTTCCATGCTTTTGAAAAACCCTGTTTTAAATTTCAAGAGATTACAAGACTTCTCGAGGGCTTGCCTCTCGACCGATGGATCTAACATGCTTAACGCGCTGATAAATTCCTCATTTTTACCCATAAGAACGGCTGCCCTTGTAGGAATCGCCCTTTTGATTTCTGCCATTGCCAGCACTTATATCCATAAACGATTCTGTCCGGAACCTCCAAAAACAATCGATAAAATCGATCAAAAGGGACTCTTTCGGAATACAAGCCTCGAAGCACAAAACGGCCAAATTAAACAAATGAAAGGCCGTTGGGAAGAAGGTAGAGCTGTTAAAAGGGCTTGGAATGTCCCTCCAGGCGAAAAGTTTCGCTTTGCGCTACTCGTCGGACCTGCAGGTAGTGGGAAAACTGAATTTGTCAATGGGTTAGCTTGGGAAAGCGTGAATAAACCCGATTCTTTCGTTTTTGGGAAAAAGATATTTACTGTCACTACTATCGATTTAGTAAAAGAAGGAACATACTACTTAAACGAGACATTATCAAACATTAAAGATAAAGAGAATACCATTCTATTCTTTGACGAATGCCATACCGCCGGAGGGAGGAAAGGCCTACCTGGGGCTTTAATTGAATTCCTAAAAACAGCTCTTCACGCTCATAATATTCGAGCCATCTTTGCTACAGACAAATACGAAGAATACATCGCACATGATCAAGCATTTGTCAGCCGTTGCAACAAAATTGATTTTAAGGAACTTCCAAAAAGTGAGTCTAAGAAACTCTTGAAAAGTAAAGTTGAGCTTGATGACCGCCTAATTGAGGTTGATGCAAATGCCTATGATGCACTGCTTTCAGTTGCGTCTAAGAATCTCGAAGGTTGCAACCCTAGAGAAATGCTTAACCTTTATAACGATATCAGAGACCACGCCTATAGTTGGCAACCTAAGCAATTGAGTCAAGAATTAGATAAGCTGATCCTTGAAAAAAATGAAATTGAGGAACAATGCCAAACAGAAAATAATGATCCGACTTGGAGCATTAGCGAAAATGGAAAAACATTGGAGAGCAAACTCAACGAAAAAGAAAAAGAGATCTTAGCGTTAAACGAAAAGCTAAAAACTCAGAAATCCTATATGGATAGGATTGACCGCCTTCGCAAGCTTGGCCCCCAGTATCGTAAAAAGTATAATGAAGTGGTTCATCAAGCCGCTACAACTGCTAATGAAGAACTTCAGAAAGAATTTCTCTACCTTAAATATGTCCTTAGACCCGCACTTCAGAGCGCACTCGCAGGTGAAGCCAAAGGATTGGAAGAAAATTATCAAGAAAAACTCCCCTTGAAAATAGACGCAGACCTAATTAAAAAGCTCTATCCTGACGCTTTTAATAGTTCTAAAGATCCCGTTAAGCCAGAGAATATCCAAGCCTAAGATTTCATCCACTGAGACTTCGACGTCCTGGGAGGGTGTTTCTTCTCTTTTTTAAGCAACTCCTGAGACTCTTCTGACGTAGCCGTTGTTGACATGTGAAGAAACAGCTTCCGGGCAAGCTCTCCGATCTGCTCTTTCGCCTCGATAGCAGCATTCCAATCATTGGCATCAAAAAAACTCGGATTTTCCAAGGAAGAGAGTAACTGTTCATCGCTGAGTGAGATAATATCGATGTAAGGATTTATTAAGGAAACAAGCTGGTGAAAATCTTCTGCCGTCTGCGTCGCAAATTCTTCTTTTTGATCGGAAGGAATTTTTTCTGCTTTTAAATGAATCTCGTCAAACAAACGGACAAACCCCTCTGCAATCTCAGGAAGAGGTATCTTGCCTATTTCGTATTTTTGTAAGGATTCTAATAAGTTTTGAAGCGTGTTTCTCATTTTTCAAGTCTTAACAAAATTTCTTTTAAATTGCATTTTTATTCGTAACTGCATAAAACAGTGGGCAGGAACCGCGGTTATCCGAAAAGGTCACCACACACTGAAGATGATACTTAAAACCTTGCTAGAGCAGCTTTTTGAAGATTTGGGATTAGGAGCACTACCCCCTGCGGAAGAGGACAAATCCCACCATTTCAAGATCAGCTCCCTTGAGATTGTCATGAAAGATCTCGATCCGGGGTTTTATTTTGCATCCGAGATCGGTCCGCTTCCAAAAAAGAAAAAAGAAGATTTTCTCATGCTGCTTATGAAAGCCAACTTTCTTGGCCAAGGGACCGGCGGGTCGACTTTAGGGCTCAAAGAAGACGAAAGTTGCTTGACACTCTCTTTAAGTTTGCCGTATGAGATGAATTATAAAACATTTAAAGATAGCCTCGAGGATTTCACCAACTTCGTTGAATATTGGAAAAAAGAAACGGTGCGATTTGCGAGCGAAAAAAATTAAATCATGGCTGGATATTTAATCGGAGAAGAGGGTCCTCTCGCAGGACTTGTCGTCAAATTTGAAGAAGGGTCTGAATGGATCATGGGCCGCGATCCCGATGTGGTGGGGATCGTCTTGGAAGACCCGATGGTCTCCCGCAAGCACGTGATCTGCCGCCTGACCGCAGAAGGGTATATCTTAGAAAACTTAAGCGCCGTCAACCCTGCCACCCAAAATGGAATGATCATCTCCGAGCCTGTCTTGCTCCGGGAAGGCGACATCATTCAGATCGGCAATACGTTCTTCCGCTTTAGTGAAAAACTCCCAAAAGTCGAAGTTCTTCCTCCTTCTCTGATGGAAGAACCTACCGATTTGACCTCCTTATCCGTCACCTCTTCCCCGGATGCAAGATGGATGATCAAAGTCATCACCGGGCCGAATAGCGGCGCTGAATTCTACATGCATAAAGGGAAGACGTATGTGATCGGGAAAGATCCTGAACTCTCCGATATCATTTTCCAAGACCTCAGCGTTTCCCGCCAACATGCCAGGATCACCGTCGATGAGAGCGACATGGTCTATATCGAAGACCTGGGAAGCCGCAACGGCACGATCGTTGGCGGTAAAATGATCACCGATAGACATCTGCTCAATTCTCAAGATCAAATCTTTCTCGGAACAACCTCTTTTCTCGTCATCGATCTGCAGCAATCCCACGAGACGCTCATTTCCGAAGCTCCTCCTGTCGTAGAAGAAGCTCCTGCGGAAACCATGACCGTCCCTGTAAAAAACTGGCGCGAGATCGTCATCCTCAAAAAACACCTGATTTTAGCCGGTGTCATTGGGGTATTCCTTTTGGGCTTAATCGTCAGCATGGTCTCGCTTTTCAATAGCGAGCCGATCGTGGTCAGTACCAAAGACGAGTCTAGCCAGGTCAAAGAAATTGTGACCAAATATCCTGACATTCAATTCTCTTATAACAAAGGATCCGAAAAGCTATTCCTGACAGGCCACGTTTTGACGACAGTGGAAAAACAAGAGTTGATGTTTCAGCTCAAGGGGCTTCCCTTTATTACGACGATTGAAGATTCGGTTGTGATCGATGAATATGTCTGGGAAAACATCAATGCACTGCTGATGACTAACCCTGCCTGGCAAGGGATCTCTATTACCTCTCCTGCCCCCGGGAAATTCGTCGTTCGCGGCTATTTGCAAACGCTCGAGCAGGGCCAAGCCCTTTCCGACTACCTGAATGTCAACTTCCCCTATCTCGACCGCCTGGACAACCAAGTCGTTGTCGAAAGCAATCTGACGACCCAAGTTCAGAGCATGCTCACGGAGCGCGGCTTTAATAATGTGACGTATCAACTGGTGGATGGAGAGATCGTTCTTTCAGGACGAGTGGACGGCAAAGATAGCCACCGGTTCAATGCGCTCGTCAAAGACTTTAAAGCGCTCGCTGGCGTCCGCATGTTGAAAAATTATGTGGTCTATACGAATGAAGAAAGCTCGCTTGTCGACCTGAGTAGCAAGTATAAGGTGATGGGATATTCCAAAAAAGACGGTGCGAATCAATTCATTGTGATCAATGGAAAGATCTTGAGTTTAGGGGATACTTTAGACGGAATGACCATCACTGCGATCTCACCGACTGCAGTGATGCTTGAAAAAGATGGATTAAAATTTAAGATTAACTACAATCTGCAATAACGAGGGCTACCAATAACGAGGAGTTAGAAATATGTACGGCTTAGAAAAGAAACCGTTAAAAACTTTTGAGTTCGACTTAGAAAAAGATCTAAAAAAAGATCCTACTAAAGTCAGAGAACTACTGAAAAACACCGAAGCAAAAATAGGCGAGATCAAAAGCCAGCTGCGTGAAGGCAAAAAAGGCCCCGAATTAGATAACCTGGGGGTCCTTCTACATGGATATACCGCCCTGCAAAAGGTGCTTAACAAATTAGCAAACAGTAAATAGGAGAAAACATGAATATCTGGTGTAGTCTATCATTTGGGTCTCTGATCAACCAGTATAAGAACATTCAAAGTTCATTGGTTGTTCAGGTGAAACAACTTGCAAGCCGAGCTTCGCTTGCCACACCCGGCCGTTTCTTGCTCGTTCAGTTCCAAATGAGCCAGGTGACACAGATCGGCGACTCGATTTCGAACCTGATTTCGCAGATCCAGTCGATGATCAACGCCGCTGTACGTAACCAAAAAGCACAATAAAAATAGAGGTAAAAAATTATGGCGCAACTACAAAAATACAAAGACGATTTCGTCATCCTGTTGGAATCTGGCTTCATCGCTGCCAGCCAGACCGACGAAGATGCAGCCGTTAAACTTTTCCGTGCTGCCCAAATCCTTCAGCCGGAAAACGTCATGCCCAAAGTCGGCTATGGCTACATCCATCTCCTCAAACTCGAGCTGAATCAAGCTTGCAAAAGGTTTGAAGAAGTTTTGAAAGCAGATCCGCACAACGAGATGGCGCGCGCCATGCTGGGTCTGAGCACATCTTTGACAGTCAAGGAAGCAGATAAAGGAGAAAAAATCCTGAAAGAAGCGATGAAAAACACCAAAGATCCAAGCATAAAAAACATGGCTTCAACGGCGATTGATTTCGTTGAAAAATATGTGAAAAAACAACCGACTCCCGTTCAAGGCCAGGCTCAAAAAGGCAAGACGGAGAAAAAGAAGAGCAAGTAAATGGTCGATCGTCCGGACCGCTTAGACCCCATTAAGAGGATTGGAGAAGACAAGCAAACGGGAGGACCCACCCCGCAGCCCGGCTCCTTTGAATCTGCAATGGAAAAAGCGGCTAAGCAGCCTAATCCACCAGCAGGCAAGCCTAGCAACGTTTCGCCCATGGAACTCGCTCAACACCCAACTCCGCTGATGCAAGGCCCGACCTTTGATAGCTTGCTCAGCCAGACAAAATCGGTGCAAGGGTTACTCGGCGATGTCAATACTCAGCTTCAAACAAAAAACCTCAAGCTCAAACAGTCTGACCGCGCTTCTTTACGCAACAAACTGAAGAATGCAAATACGTACTTGAAAGCAGCCAATACCAAAATTGGGGCTGAAGTCATGGAAGAGCCTCCCGCAACGTCTGGCGGGGGCGGCATCTTAAGCAAATTTCTGGGCTATGTGACGCAAGGACAAGCCAACGTTGCAGCGGCACAACACCAGCTGCATAGTTTGAGTAAGAAGGGAGATTCTCTCAATCCCGCCGATTTTTTGGCTATTCAGATCAAACTTGCCCATGCGCAACAAGAAATCGAATACGCTTCGATGATGCTGGCTAACGCTGTATCGGGCCTGAAAACATTATTTAATATTCAGCTGTAATTTTCTATGGATAACAGCTCCCACTTCGATAAGCTGATCTCTCAACTCGAAAACCTCGAACTCACTACCGTCCATGGCCGGATTACCGAAATCGTCGGCATGCTTATCCGCGCCATCATCCCTCAAGTCAAAATGGGGGAAATCTGCCTCATCAAACGTGAAGGCGATCCCCTGATGGCAGAAGTCGTCGGATTTACCAAAGATGAGGTGTTTCTCTCTCCGCTGGGAGAAATGAAAGGGATCGGCCCCTCTTCCGAAGTCATCCCGATGCGAATGTCAATGCAGATCAAAGTCGGCCCTCAGCTCTTGGGCCGCATCCTCGATGGCCTTGGCAATCCCCTTGATGAAGAGACAAAAGGGCCTCTCAATCTCGAAGAAAGTTATCCTGTCATTAACCCTCCGCCAGATCCGCTCAAGAGAGCGGTGATTAAAGAGCCTCTTTCCGTTGGCGTCCGGTGCATTGACGGAGTTTTAACTGTCGGCAAAGGCCAGCGGATGGGTATTTTCTCTGCTGCCGGCGTCGGAAAATCGACCCTGCTCGGAATGATCGCCCGGTACGCACAGGCCGATGTCAATGTCATCTCGCTGATCGGTGAAAGAGGCCGAGAAGTCCGCGAATTTATCGAAAACGACCTCGGAACAGAAGGCCTCGAACGTTCTGTCATTATCGTCTCAACCTCGGATCAAGCCGCACAGCTCCGCCTCAATGCTGCCTATGTCGGAACAGCGATTGCCGAATATTTCCGCGATCAAGGCAAGACCGTCATTTTGATGATGGACTCGGTCACTCGTTTTGCACGCGCCCTGCGTGAAATCGGCCTCGCTGCCGGCGAGCCTCCTGCGCGTGCCGGCTACACACCTTCCGTCTTTGCCACACTTCCCCGTCTTCTAGAAAGATCAGGGAATTCTGATAAAGGATCTATTACGGCCTTTTACACCGTCCTCGTTGCGGGCGATGATCTGAATGAGCCTGTCTCCGATGAAGTTCGCTCCATTTTGGACGGCCATATTATTCTCTCAAGCGAACTCGCGAGCCAGTACCACTTCCCAGCGATTGATGTCCTCCGGTCCATCAGCCGCGTGCTCACCCAAATCGCAAGCCCCGCACATGTTCTGCTCATTGGGAAAATCCGCGAAGTTCTCTCCAACTACAAAAAAAATGAACTGCTCATCCGTATCGGCGAATATAAACCGGGCTCCGACAAAAACGCCGATTTTGCCATCAAGTACATCGACAAAGTCAACCGCTTCCTCAAACAACAAGTGGAAGAGACCTGCACTTTCGAAGAGACCTTGCAGCAGCTCGAAGCTCTTTTCAAGTAAACCTCTATGGAAGAATATCCTCTAGACCAACTGGTCGCCATCAAACAAAAACGTCTCGAAGAGGCCGAAAAAGTCTTGGCGGAGAAAAAGAATATTCTAGCACAAGAAGAGCAAAAACTCGCCACCCTTGAGAAAAAACGGGACGAAGTCAAAGAACACTATAAAGCTAAGCTCGCTCAGCTCCGAGAAAAACTCGACGAAGGAACTGGCACCGAAAAAATCCAGCAAATGAAGCAATATTTAAAACTTGTCACTGAAGAGTTGAAAGTGGAAGAACAGAAAGTGCAAACTCAAATAAAAGTCGTTGCCACTGCTCAGCAGCAAGTTGATCTGGCAAGGCAAGATCTCTTCAAAAAACAAAAAGATGTCGAAAAACTCAAAATCCATCATAAAGAATGGCAAAAAGAGGCCCATCGCATTGAAGAACAAAAAGAAAGTGTTTTCAACGATGAATCCGGCAGCGCTATGCATACATTGAAAAAAGCTGAAAAAAAACGACGAAACCGCGGACATAAATAGGATAATCTCATGGCTGATTTGACAAATATTTCTGGACCCGTCCCCAATGAACCCCATCGCCAGGCCCGCGAAATCAAGCCAGGGACGGAGACGGACAAATTCAAAGACTTAATGAAGATCGACAAACCCGGGGAGCGAGAGAAAAAAAAGAAAAAACAGAAAACAGAATCAGAAGAAGAGACAAAAGCCGAGCTCCGCACCGGCTCACCAACTGCAGACAAAGCAGCAGAGGCTAAAAAAGCGGCGGAATTTAAGAAAATCCAAGCTGTGGGAGAGAGCGAAAAACGGCAGTCAATGGCACAAAAGCGGTCGGAAGAAACGGTCGCGGCCGAAGAGACGGCAGCAGAGGTCAACCGGAAAAAAATAGAATCTCTGAATCTTGAAAAAATTGAAACTGCGCCCGTCGAAAAAAAAGCCTCCCCCTCCTACGAAGGGCAAATCGAACAAAAAGAGGTTGAGGAAGAAAAAATTGAAGCCGTCGAAAAAAAAGAGCTAGAAGCAACGACCCTCAAAAAACAAGAAAAAAAAGAGACCAAAGTCCCCGACCAGCAGTACGCCGCTCCCGCCGCATCGACTCTGGGACCTTTGTTCATTCCCCCGGCGCCTTCTGTTTCTCCAGTCTATACCCAACTCAGCCCAGAAGTGCTCGCCATTTTTGAAAAAATGATCAGCCAAATTTTAATTATGCAGATGAACGGAGTTAATGAAACGGTCCTCCACCTGAACACCCCTGAATTCTCTTCCTCGATCTTTGCCGGAGCACAGATCGTCATCAAGGAGTACAGCACAGCCCCGCTTGTCTTCAATATCGAGTTTTTAGGCTCTCCTCAAAACAGCCTTTACTTTGAGCAAAATATTGCCTCTCTCCGTGCTGCTTTTGCGAGTGAAGACCGAAAATATTCTATTAACCGCATTGAGAGCCGCCTCCTCTCCAAAAAAGAGAAACCACTCTTCCACCGCAAAGAAAAAACTTCAGATGAAGAGAATGAGAAACATCGGTAATTTTGGATTTGCGGTTTAGTTCTCCTCTGTTTATGCTCAAGTTGTCGTTGGTGGAACCCCCGCGGCAGTATCCCTATGAAAGAAGTTTCCGACGATTGGCTCAAACTGGTTGAAAAAGCTTTAGAAAAGACCTCACAGCTCCCTTCTTTGGAAGAGAATTTTCCTTTCCCCTGGGCAGATGCCAGCCATGCTATCGGAGCTGGACTCAAATTGGACCTCACCCTTTCCGGCAAAAGTGCTGGATGGAAAAACCACGAAAAATCCCTCCAGGGTCTGGGTGAAAAAGTATTTTTAGTCTCTGTGGAAATGACGCCTATCCAAGGTGCTGTCTTCTTTGCCATGTCCGAAAATGGCGTCTCTCATGTGACTGACCGATTACTCCTCGAAGGTGAGCGCAAAGAAGGGCTTTCCAATGCAAAACTTCGCGAAGGGTTTTATCACTTCCTGTTTCTAAAAGCCCTCGAAGCGATCGATCACCTAAAAATTTTTAAAGATGTCTCTTTCCATTTCTCAACGCACATTCCTGTTCCGATAGAAGACGCCTTCTGCATCGATATCGATTGCGCTCTCTCTGAAAAGACTTTACACGGACGGTTGATCTGTCCTCAATCATTTCTCAATGCATTTAAAACCTTCCAGCCAATGCAAAAAGATTCACTGCTCTCCTCCTCTGAGCACATCGATCTCACCCTTCGGTGCGAAATCGGCCACACTTCCCTCTCCCAAGACGAATGGGACACCCTTCAGGTCGGAGATTTTCTTATCCTCGATCGATGCTCTTACGATCCCTCTCAGCAAAAAGGATCGGCGACATTGCTGTTGGGATCAACCGCGCTCCTCATCGTCCGCATGAAGTCCGAAGGAATGAAAATACTCGATTTTGCCTTGTATCAAGAAGAACCGTCGTCAGCACCCGCAGACCTGACATTGACCACAGAGCTCGGACATCTATCGATGCCACTTGCTAAACTTCTGCATTTAGAACCAGGGACGATGATCGATCTTAACATGAGCCCTGAACAAGGAGTCGATCTTACCCTTAATGGTAAGAAAGTGGCCAAAGGCGAGCTTCTTAAACTTGGAGAGACCGTTGGCCTCCGCATCTTAGAAATTATCAAATGAAAGACCGCTTCCATAAACAGCCTACATTAATCGACGTCAACCCCGAAGACGAGCCTCCCTCAGCTATTCCTCGCCATATCGGCCCTTATAAAATTGAATCGCTTCTCAATAAGGGAGGGATGAGCTTGCTTTACATGGGCATCCAGCCTGAAAACCGCCAAGTCCTAGCAATCAAAGTTCTCTCTCCGACCTTCGTCACTCATCCAGAGATGGTCGCGCAATTTTTGAAAGAGTCGAAGATCATCTCAATGACCAACCACCCCAATATCGTTAAACTCTATGGAGAAGGGCAGTGGGAAGGCGGACTTTATATCGCCATGGAGTTCATCCGAGGAGTGTCGCTCCGCCAATTCATCGAACAGCAATCGTTGTCGATGAAACGGTGTATCGATATCATCTTGCAAGTCGCCTATGCGCTATGCCATTTACATTCCCATGGCGTGATCCATGGCGATTTAAAACCCGAAAACATCCTCATCACTGAAGACGGTGTTGTCAAAGTGATCGACTTTGGCATTGCCCGGCTCCATGAAGAAATCAAAAAAGAAAAAGGCAAAACGGTTCGGATCGTGGGAACTCCAACCTATATGAGCCCTGAACAAAAAGAAGATCCTTCTAAAATTTCATTCGCTTCTGACATTTATGCGCTGGGGATCATCGCCTATGAATTGATCAGCGGCAAACTGAGCTTTGGCATCATCCATCTGTCGCAAATTCCCAAAGGACTCAGACATATCCTTGAAAAAGCGCTTGCCATTTCGATCAATGAAAGATATCCCGATGCGATCAAGTTTATTTCCGACCTTTCCGAATATCTCAAATCGGGCGGCTTAGAAAAAGACCGGCCGGGAACCGACCAGCTCAAAGAAATTTTAGAGACCGTCCAAAAAGCCGACCAAGCTCTTTCACCTGCTTCTGCTCCATCATGGTCATCGCTTGAAATCGGCATTGCCAAATACAAAGCCACAGCCCAAGGCAGTACCTATTACGATTTTTTCAAATTCCGCGATAACACATCGATCATTCTCATTGCTCAACCTCTTCAAACAGGTCTCGAAGCGCCTATCTACTCTGCAACTCTACGCGGTATGGTCCGTGCGCTTTTAGCTGCGCAAGAGAACTTTTCTTTTCCTCTCTTTATTTCCTCTCTGAATCGCCTTGTCCAAGATGATCCCCTCGGCCAAAAATTTGCCACCGCTTTCCTGATTCTTTCTCCGCAGCGCGATGAACTCTCTTTTCTTTCCTGCGGACTTGGAAACCTCCTCCATGTTTCCCCGGGCCATATGATGCCCCGCACGCTGGGCAACCAAAACCCGCCGCTCGGATCTGTGCTGCGCTCAGATTTTGAGCTCACTGTCGACAATTGGAATATCGGTGACATTCTTATTTTACATTCTCTTAATCCTAGTGTTGATCCAATCTTACAAGAAGCTTTAAAAGAAAACTTCTTTCTATCCCCCCAAGGGCAAGCCGACGCTCTTTTAAAGAAAGCCGCCAACCAACCGGCTTTTGCCCAAGATAAGAAACCGCAGGTCCTCCTTTCTCTCCACAGAATCGGATAAATATGCTAATCTCCTTACCTTATGGTAGCCGCCCTTCTTCCCAACGACGTTCTTTTGCGAATTCCCCAGTTTGCCGACCGGCAAACTTTGGCAGCCCTCTGCCTCGTCTCGAAGCTGTTTGCCCGTTCCGATGAGCTCTACCGGCCCCTTTTTGCCCAGGAGCATCCCAATTTAAACCCCACCCGTATTCAGACCACTTCCTGGAAAGAACTGCGCATTCAACGCGCTTTAGCAGAACGAAACTTGCTCAAAGGGCTATTTAGGCAAGAGCAGATCTATGCTCCTCCTCCTAGGGCACAAGAATTAAAAATTTGGGGATTTCAAGATAGACAATTCATTACTTGTTGGGTGGATTATCCGAATCAATCCACCGAGCTTATTACCTATGATGTGCAAAAACAAAAACACCTACCACCTCTCCGTTGGGTCTTCCCCACCCGTTTTCTATACCACTCTCTTCAAGAAATCGATGGCAATATCTATATGCCGGTTGCTAGTTATAACCATCCCTTTTGCACATTTTCCTTGTTAGAAGTGGACAACGATTTAACAGAAGTCCAGCGATACACCACTAACCAGAATATTTCTTCTTCGCAGTGGATTTTTTGCAAAAAATCCAAATTTTTCCGTTTGGTAATGACCCATGAAAATCACCTGTATATCTCGACAACATCAACTACCTGCATTACCAAGACCTTTAACACCCGCGTTGAAGTTGTAGGACACTTTTTTTGGGGGGATCGCTCCCTGCTAATGCTTCGTTTCCCAGATAGACACCCCACTTTTAACATCATTGTTTACGATTTCGACACCTTAGAGCCTTGCTTCTCATTACAAATGTGGTCTTCCACAAACTCCGTTAAAGTCTTACAACAAGACCAAGAACTGATTGTTTTTCATACCAGAAAAACCGAAGCCGCTGTCTATAAAATTCCATCCTTCCCAGAAACACCCACTACATATGAACGCTCTCGCACACTTTGGGCTGGTGCAGACTCACTACCCATTTACCTCAGATCCAAACTGCACTACATGACAGTTTTGGAGTCACCTCTAGGGCCTAACTGTAGGATAGTCACACTGGCCTCCCACTCCATCGATTTTGTATTTCCAACGGAAACCAACCTAACTCCTTGCGAATCTCAAGGCCTTCCCGTCTTGCTTGCCAATGATGGAAAGCAGGTTTATGTCATGAAGTTTAATTTTATCCCCACCTTTACGGACAGGTATGCGAAAATCGCCTCAAAAATTAACATTTTCATCCAAAGATTCCTGCTAGCCCCCCTTTGTATATTTGGCGTATTCGGATTACTGGGCTTCCTCATCTGGAAAGGTGGTAAAATCAAGCATCCCTCCAGGGGGCTTATCGCTTCGCCATAACACGACCCTAGAGAAATTCTCCTGTTTAAAGTTTGCGAAACTGGCATTGTTTACAAGATATGTATTTTTAGTTAAACTGTAAACTGTAAAGAAAGTCTATTTAACACAGGTGTCTAAATATGAGCAATCTAGGAATTCGACTCCAACAAGCGAGAAAGGCTGCTGGTTTAAGCTTACGCTCTCTTGCTGATCTCGTGCATTTGAGCCATGCAGCTATCAAAAAATATGAAGATGGGGATGTCTATCCCTCTTCTGACATGCTCATAAAATTAGCAAGAGCTCTGAAAGTTCGTGTCGATCTCTTTTTTCGTCCAATTAAAGTCTCTCTTGAAAATTTAAAATTTAGAAAACGAAAAAAAATGAATGCAAAAGTGGAAGCAGCAATTAAATTTGAAGTCATCAGTCAAATCGAGCGTCGTTTAGAATTAGAAAATCTTTATCCAACTTCTCCAGTGCCGATATTTAAACTTCCAACTGATTTTCCTCAAAAAATTAATAATCTTGAAGAGATAGAATCAATTGCTGAAAAACTCCGTAATCATTGGAAATTGGGTTTAGCCCCTATTCATGATCTTATCGATGCTTTAGAAAGTCATGGAATAAGAGTGTTTATTATTAACACTGATGAAGAGCATTTTGATGGTCTTTCTACCGTCATCAATGATCAACCAATGATAGTGATAAGCTCCAGATGGCCCGGCGATCGACAACGTTTCAATCTAGCTCACGAACTCGCTCACTATATTTTTATTAACCGTCTTTCTCCAAAACTAGATGAAGAGCAGGCTTGTAATCGATTTGCGGGTGCTTTTTTATTTCCGCGTGAAGCGGTGTTTCAAGCGGTGGGAAAAGAGCGTCGGGCCATTGAATGGCAAGAGCTTCTTCTTTTTAAAGAACAGTTTCAACTGAGCATGGGAGCGATTTGCTATCGTCTTAAAGATTTGGGAGTCATTCAAGAATCGTATTACAAAAGCCTTATCATTCGTTTCCGACAGAAGGGATGGCACCGCAAAGAGCCGGGGATAGAAATTCCCCCAGAAAAAGATCATGCCTTTAACCAAATGCTGTTTCATGCTCTCGGTGAAGAATATATTGGAGAAACTAAAGCTGCAGAATTGTTATCTTGTTCTCTTACTCAATTAAAAGCTCTTCGTCAGGTACAAAATTCACGTGCTTTTACTCGTTAGTGGGCGGTGCAATTAACGTTAGGTTAGAGAACCTTATCTTTGGTAAAACTATCCTGCAAATCCTGCCGCTTCGCGATCCTGCTCATCCTGTTCTATACCTGAAGAAATAGCAAGATGAGCAGGATCGCGAAGCGGCAGGATTTGCAGGATAGCTTGTGATAATTAGGTCAATCCCACAATCAGCCTAACCATTAATGCACCCCCCCCCGAATTTGAACCAAAATCGGAGTTTTGCAACGACCTCTCGGGAATGGCTTTTTTAATATGGCCATTGCAAAATTAATCGATTTAAAGCGAAAATTGCCGAAAAGCTCATTGAGAAATTTATTGGGATAGGTCCCTGCATTCCTGATTTACATTAAACGGAAACTCATTTAGGATTGCCAATCAATCACTATGCAATATTTTTTTCCGCGGATCGCTAAGTCGACATTGATCGAAGCTGCACTGGGACTCATTCTTCTGCATGCTCCGCTTCACTGCGAAGATCCTCCGCCTCAACAAGATGAGCTCGGGTTCCTTTTTTCATCGGGAAAAGTGAAAAAAACTCCGGCCGATGAACAGTCTTTGCACAACACTCCCAGTTTTAAAGGACTCGATAAGAAAACAGACACTTATACGATCAATTTCAGCAATATTTCGATCATTGAGTACATCAAGTTCGCCAGCAAGATCACCAACCTGAATTTTGTTTTCAATGATAACGAGCTGCAGTTCAATGTCACTGTTGTTTCTGAAGAGCCGGTGACCCCACGCAATATCATGTCGATCTTGATCCAAGTCCTCCGGATCAATGGCCTGATCGTTTTAGAACAAGACAACAACCTCTTAATCACCAAGGTCCGCAATGTCAGCCAATTGGCGACAGTTGTTGCTTCGGATCTTCCTGCGATAAACAGCAATGCCCCGCTCGTCACTCGCGTCTTCAGAATTAAAAATGCCAATCTAACTACGGTTGCTTCCATTATCAAACCGATGATGTCAGATTCGGCGCTTTTAGAGGTCTCTTCTGAAACAAAGCAACTGATCATTACCGACATTACCACCAACGTCGATAAGATCTCTTCGCTGCTAGCCAGCATTGATGCTCCTCACTCTCCTTTGGAGATCGATACCTATATCGCCAAAACCAGCGATTTAGACGGCCTGATTAAGCTCGCAACGCAGATTGTCTCTCCCTTTTCCGAAGGGAACGTTTTAACCTTTGTTCCTCAAGCCGATACACAGACGATTTTTATCATCTCAACGCCGTTCTTGATTGAAAGAACCCTGGAGATCCTAGAAGACCTTGAGACTGCCAACAAGTCTGTGGATAAAATGGCGATGAAAGTGCTGACTGTCTATCTCTACAAGCTGAAAAACAAACCGGGTGATGAATTCATCAACATGCTTGCAGATCTCAGCGTACAGCTACAAAAAAAAGGCGCCTCCAATAAGCTTGTCGATAGTTTAGAAGAGGCCAAATGGATCAAAGAATCGAATTCGATCCTCTTCATAGCGGATGATCAGACCCTCGCTAAAATCAAAGAGCTCATCCCCACCCTCGACACGCCGCTTGAAGCCGGCACGCTCAAAAACACCTTCTACGTCTATCAAATCCAACAAGCCCCTTATGAGCGGCTTGAAAGCAGCCTCGACGCGATGGCTGAAAACCTGCAAAAAGGTCCTAAGCCCGACTATGCCTTCATTGAAGCCCTCACCTCTTTCAAATATATCCCCGAGTCAAATTCGTTAGTTTTCACAGGGGATCCTATCGCATTGAGCAAGCTCGCTGAGATCCTTCCGACGTTTGATGTCCCTTCCACCCAAACGGTTTCGTCTGAATTTTTAATCTATAATCCGAAAAACCGCACCGGAGAGCAGCTCGAAAAATCGCTCCAAGACCTTGCCGATAATCTCAAAAAAGCTGGCCTTGCCGACCCTCTTTTTCTTCAATCTGTCAAGAGCGTCAAATGGACTCCGAAGGACAACTCTTTAATCTTCACCGGTAACCCTGATACCCTTGCCCGCATCCAATCGATCTTAATCTCTTTAGACGGCGGCGCCGAAGGAGTCAGCGGCGGAGTCGGCGGCCAAACATTCTACCTTTACAAACTGCAAAATGCGAGCGGCAATACCGTCATTGACAGCTTGAAGAAAGTTTCAGCCAACCTCAATGATTCCAACATCCCCAACCAAGCCCTCATTGCAACACTGCGCAATATCAAGTGGATCAAGGAAAACAACTCACTTCTCCTCACCGGAAGCAGCACCGCCATCGATCAAGCGCGTACGCTGATCGACCAGTTTGATGCCCCTGGCGCGCTCAATACACCCGAAGCCAATAAATCGGCCTTCTTTATTTACAAGCCAGTCCATCAAAAACCTGAGATTCTACAAACCACTATCAAATCGATGGCGAAAGACCTCGAAGGATCAGGCCTTGTTGATCCCGATCTCCTCCTCACTCTGAACACGATGCGCTATGTCGAATCGACCAATTCGCTTCTTTTCACCGGATCGCCCGATTCGTTAGAGAAAGTCAAAGAGATCCTAGCACGCACCGATGTCACCTCTCTTCAAGAAGGACAAATCCAGCAGGTGGGCGAATCGACATTTTTGATCTACAAAATTCAATACACCTCTTCTGCACAACTCATCACAGCGCTTAAAAATGTGACGACCGATCTTCAACGCTCAGGGCTTTCGGACCAAGCTGTGGCAACCTCGATCAACAACCTCAAATACGTCAAAGACACGAATTCGATCCTCTTCACTGGAACACCTGCAACGCTG
>DASUCX010000051.1:0-4939 GCA_036275855.1 Rhabdochlamydiaceae bacterium | reverse complement strand
TTAACATCGTTGCTGAAAAACTATTGCCTTTCCATCAACCAAGGCAAAAGGGGAGATCCTACTGCAGCTTATCGAGGTATACTCAATGCAATGGAAGAGGCTATCCAACTTCAAACAACAATCGAAGAATTACACCGTTTGAGCCGGCATCTAATGTTGACTATCCAACTGATGCCACCTGAGAGGCGTCGGACATTGGAAGAGCACATAAATAGGATCAGACAGCGTCTAGTCGAGTTATACCGCTCTCATTTTACTCCATTAAGAACAAGCCTTCTTGATGCAAGCAAGAGTTCAGATGTCCTTTCTATTCAAAACAAGGTAGCGCGGATTAATTGTGATCTACCTAAAGAATTAGACCTTATTTTAGAGAAAGAAGTTGAAAAGTGTGCTCGTTTTTCCAATCAAAAATTTCTAACCCGACGTTTTGTGGAGCATCGAGATAATATTGTAGACACCTACAACACTTCTGTTTCTCCATCCGATGAGTTAGAGACAACTCGCTTCCAGCAGCGTAGCATTTATCCTATCTTATCGATAGATGGGGGTGGAATTCGAGGGATTATTCCAGCAACAGTATTAGTCGCAATTGAAAGGTTCACAAATGAACCGATTGCAAGTCTATTTCAACTGATTGGAGGAACATCAACAGGAGGGATTTTAACCTTGGGTTTAACGAAACCTTGTCTTGATGAACCAAGGTTACCAGAGTATCGTGCTCAAGATCTTTTGAATCTTTACACAGAGCAACATCATCAAATTTTTAGAAGAAATCCTCGTTATCGAGAAGACACTTCAGGTTTAAAGTTTGATGATAAAATTAGAGAAGCAATTCGAAATCCCAAGTATCAAACTCCAGGGCTTTTTCAAGAAAGGTTTGGGAATGCTGGGTTGTCCTCTGCATTGACCGATGTGGTTATTACTGCAAATACCCATGAAGCTATTGTTTCAAAAGTATCTAGTGTTTCGTTATCCGCGCTGACTGGAATGATATCTTTTGGTGCAGGTCTTTTGGGATTTAAACCTACCTCTATCTGGTCACACGATAGTATGCCTAAAGAAGTCCATTTGTTTACAAAGCAGGGACTCAAAAGTCTTTCCTATAGTTTAGGTGATTTAGAAAGACGCTATGAATACACACCAAGATACTCCTCCCCAACAGTGTCGACAGAGGTGGTGAAGGAATATTCAATTTATCCAGAAGTTGAGGCCGATTTTCTCATGGCTGATATAGCAAAAGTCACCTCGGCGGCTCCAAGCTATTTTCCTCCAATAAGGTATGAAGATAAGCTATTTATGGATGGGGGTGTATTGCAAAATAATCCATCCATTCCTTGTGTGCTCGAAGCATTGGATAGGGGACATGGAAGAGATAGCTTGTTCATGGTATCGCTGGGCACAGGTATAGAATCCCGTCATACACCCAGAGCTAACTTTGGTTCAGCTCTAACCTCTCTATGGTTTGAGACAACCCAGCCTCACTTTCAGGAAGATATGACACTGATGAACATGTTAGACGGTGGTGCGAGCTACCGCTTCCAATACCGATTTGGAAATCATGCTCCTGATTTAGATGATACAAGTCCCGCAACAATAACGATGTTACAAGAAAGCGGCAATGAGCTTGTGGAGGAGAATATGGACCAAATAAGAGAAGTATGTAGGGTTTTAAGGCCTGAAAGTATTTAAACAGCTTCTAGAGAAAACTTTTAGAGGGATTCTTAGGAAATAGCGAGCTCTTAACAGAAGGTAAATTTAATGACTCTTTCTACTCTCAACACAGACGTATCATTACGGATACTCGATTGTCTCGATATCAAAACCATCGGTGCTATGCTGTGTCACTGTAAGCAGTGGAGTCGCTTAGGCACCGAAGAGTTTTGGAAGACACAGGCCGAAAGAATTTTCTACACAAATCTTTCCTCTCCCCCCGCAGGAACCTGGAGGTCATGGGTAATGCACCCTTCCAACTATCAGGCCGGCCCTTGGGATATGATTAATTTTGAAAAACGGGAGATTAGTTCGGATGAGATACTTGCTAAATTAGGCAAGCTGTCCAAATACGTCCGAGGAAAGTTAATCTTTGAGCAAAACAGAGGGTCACGTCATGCAACTTATTTCCGAGAGGCTGCTGTGGAAAGCTTGGTCATTAAAATTGAAGGAAACGAAGCTGCCAGACGGTTTGAACAGTTACAAGAGGAGCCCGATGTACAGCGTTGGTTGATCTGGAATTACAATCCTCTGGTGATATGAATCGTAGCCAAATTCCAACTATCTCTTCTTAGAGACTCTTTTTTTAAGCAATTCGAATCTCAAGATGTTTTCCTAAAACTGCAACAGCCATTATTTTATATAAGCTGCTTTATTTCAGATATTTAAGATCCATCTCTTTTCCCTTTCCACACACAACTCATTCTCACCAAAAGAGTTGCAGCCGACTGAATAATGGCAAAATGTCGTTTTTCAGTCAATTCACAACAGCTTTTGCCTTGACTGAAAAACGACATTTTGCCATTATTCAGTCATGTTCATTGGAAGAGAATTTGAACTTCAGAAGTTACAAGAATTTAAAAAACGAAATGTTGCTGGAATCGTTGTTATCTGCGGCAGAAGGCGCATTGGAAAAAGCACATTAGTTGAACATTTCGCAAGCAGGATTCGTTTTTTAGAATTTTATGGGTTGGCGCCAAGAGAAGGGTTGACCCCTCGAGATCAACTGGATCATTTTAGCGAGTTGCTAGGACTTGCCTTTCAACTGCCTTCTATGAAATTCAACAACTGGAATCATGCTCTTGATATGCTAGCTAGCCTGACAATGAAGGGCGAAGTCATCATTTTTTTCGATGAGATTTCCTGGATGGCCGGATCAGATAAAGACTTTGTGGGGAAACTCAAAGGTGTATGGGATACAAAATTTAAAAAAAATCCTCAGTTGATTTTGATCTTATGCGGATCGGTAACTTCTTGGATTGAGAAAAATATTCTTAATGATAAAGGATTCATGGGACGAGTGTCGTTGACACTTAAACTTGAGGAAATGCCTCTGTCAGATGCAAATAAGTTCTGGGGAAAACATCTTGTAGCATCTCGTGAAAAATTTAAAGTGTGCTGTGTAACAGGAGGCGTTCCTCGTTATCTGGAGGAAATTCAGCCACAACAATCAGCGGAACAGAATATCAAAAGACTTTGCTTTAGCAAGGGCGGAATTTTATTGGATGAATTCGACAAAATTTTCAGAGACATTTTTGCAATACGTGCTGATGACTACAGAGAGATTGTCAAAATATTGGCCAATGGAAGTTGTGAACTGGAAGTATTGTGCGACAAATTAGGCGTTAAACCCACAGGCGGGTTAAGCAAGAAGCTTCAAATATTAGATCAATCGGGATTTATCACGCGTGATTATGTTTGGGAAAAAAGCAAGAAAAAATCCAAGCTCAGCAAATTTAGGCTGAGAGATAATTATTTGAGATTTTATCTAAAGTATATCGAACCAAAAAAGCATTTGATTGAGCAAGGATTATATGACGATTTATTTCTAGAAGATCTTCCTGAGTGGAATACGATCGTCGGGTTTCAGTTTGAGAATTTAGTTCTTAACAACTTATCTGCTGTACAACATTTTTTGCAGATCCCCTCTTCGAGTGTATTCAGTGCAGCACCCTATTTTCAGAAGAAAACAAAGCGGCAAGAGGCTTGCCAAATCGATCTTCTGATTCAATGCCGTTATGCGATCTATTTATGTGAAATCAAGTCTTGCCAAAAAATATTTCCAGAAGTCATAGATGAGGTATCCGAAAAAATCTGTAAATTGTCTCTACCTAAAGGTATCTCGATCAGACCTATTTTGATATACCAAGGAGAGATCTCTCCCAAAATTGCACAAGCGAACTTCTTTACTCACCTCATTTCGTTCGAGCAGTTCTTGTATATATAGTTGAAAAACTTTTGAATACGGTTACCAATCTGGCCAAAAAACGAAATAAAAGACACACTCGGGGCAGGCTGTTTATGGGGAGTAATAAAGATTGTAGGGGTCAAATCGGGGTTGTATTTTCTCTAGGCATGGACCTACCTTTTCTAGAAAAATTAATTTGGCGCGCCAGTACCACGTTTTATTCACTTGCGCAAGCTGAGACAGGTCTTTGCAAGACAGATCATTTTAATCCTCCGAAGGTTGCCCATAGACGCGCGCGCAAAAACCCTCTGGGGTTTGAGACTCCCATTGCAGCGCGTCGTAATTATACTGCGACTGCTCCAAAAATGTGAATCTGCCCGACGACGCCAAAACTTTACTTTTCAATGGAGGTCGGTATACACTATATTTCCCATCTATTAAGGAAAAATATGCAACGACGCAAGTTTAAACAAGAAAAACTCTGGCGCGATAAGGCTATCGATCGGCTGGAGCAACTGGGATCTAAAATCCATTGGACACGGCTGGAGCCGGAGCAATTTTCAGAGCAGCTTAAAATAAAACTTTTAGAAGAAGCCACAGAAGTTGGCAAGGCTAAAACAATAGAAGAATTATTGGAGGAGCTTGCAGATGTTTTAGAGGTTGTGGAGGCTTTTTGTGAGCTGCATGAGAAGAAACTGCAAGATGTGATTGAATTGCAGCATAAGAAGCGCCAAGAGCGAGGAGGATTTCAAGGCAGGAAATTTGTCACAGTATCCGAGCATCCTATTGGAAGTTTAGGCGAAAAATACTGCCTGAATGACCCAGAGAAATATCCTGAAATTATTGTCCCCTAATTCTTGGACTTATACCGACCTCCATTGAAAAGTAAAGTTTTGGCGTCGTCGGGCAGCCACTCAATTTGAGACCCGCCTGCATCACCCAACTTGTTCAAGTTGGGTTGCTTCGGCGTCGGCTCTGCCTGGCTCAAATTGAGGGCGCCTTCTTGCCAAATTCTTTACTTTTCAACGGAGGTCGGTATAC
>DASUCX010000050.1:0-21795 GCA_036275855.1 Rhabdochlamydiaceae bacterium | reverse complement strand
AAAACTCGGATATTTCGCATTCTCATTTTTCCGCATAAATGGGCAATCACGTTCATCCCGTTTTGCAAAATCACCCGGAAATGCATGTTAGGAAGAAGCTCTTCCACCGTACCGTCTATTTTTATCGTATCTTCTTTAGGCATAGTAATAAGGATTAAAAAAAAGCATGAATGGAATAATCTTAGCAAAAGAGGTAATAAACTCAAAGAAGCTTATACCGAAAGATCTCAAAATTTGATTTTGGACCGCTCCAGCATCCTCATCTTTGCAGCTGCGTCCATCGGCCATGTTCTTGAACATGGCCTGCTTCCGAGCTACGCCTGCTTCAAATCTGAGGCGCTGGCTGTGTCCAAAATCAAATTTTGAGACACTTTCGGTATATTTCTACGACGTATTTTTGATATAATCGGGTCATGAATTTCGACTCATGCCTTCAAAAACAACAAGCGATCAAAGAAATTTTTTTGACCTGCTCAACCCCTGAAGCACGGTATCAAAAAATCATTGAAATGGGTCGGCAGCTTCCTGCTTTCAATCCCGCTTCTCGGTCCCCTGCCAACCTCGTCCTCGGCTGTCAAAGCATCATGTACTTAGAAACAACTCTTACTGATGGAAAACTTATTTTTAATGCCGATTCGGAAGCTCTGATTTCCAAAGGATTGGCCGCCGCCCTTATCTATGTCTATTCCAACGAGACCCCTGCGACTGTCGCCCACTGCCCTCCTGCCTTTATTCAAGAGATCGGCCTCCTCTCAGCCATCTCCCCTGCCCGGTCCAACGGTCTTGCCAGCCTCTATCACAAGTTGCGGCAAGAGGCGCTGAAAAAGTTATAAAATAAAGAGTTTATCTTCGATCCCACCGGTGACTTCGATGGTGTGATTCTCATGGATATAAACATCGTATTCTAATCTGATGCCAAATTCCTTCGGCAGATAGATCCCCGGCTCAATAGAAAAACAGGTCCTTGGAATCAAGAGCCTCTCATCCAAGGTCTCAAATCCATCGATATTGGCTCCGGGCCCATGGTCTTCCATATGGATATTATGGCCCGTTCGATGGGGGAAATACTCCCCATAGCCTGCATCCACGATGACTTTTCGACAGGCATCGTCGACCTCGCAGCCTCTGACCTCTTTTTTCTTCGTTATTCTCTCGCGGACTAAATCGGTGCCGGCCTTTTGGGCCTTTCTCACAATTTGAAAAATTTCTTCCTGTCGTGCGGTCGGCTTTCCAGCCACTGCAACCCGAGTGATATCGGCATAGACAGGTTGGGCAGCCTGGGGCAGATCCCGCTTGCACCAGAGATCGATCAAAATAAAATCTCCCTTCTTCACTGATCTGGATCCTTTTAAAGCAGGACAGTAGTGAGGGTTAGCGCTATTTTGATTCACGGCGCAGATGGGAGCTCCCTCCATGACGCATTTCCGCTTCTTGATTTCGGAGAACATAAACTGCTGCACAGTGTATTCTGTGATCATCTCTTCTTCTTTCAATCGATCAGCAATCCATTTCCAGGTTGCTGCGGCGATCTCATCTAAAGCTTCCGCCGCTTCTTTATGGAGATCGTACTGCTTCTCCGTCCAGACACAAGTAAAATTCTGCAAAAACGACGCTGAGCTGGCGACTTGAACACCCTGCTCACGTACAAGGTCAAGCATGCCTCCATCGACTCTAGAAGCGGTTGGAATCGCTCCTCGTGGAGAATATTCCATTGCAATCGTTTTAGCACCCTGCAAAATGTCTTTCAAATGGGTCTCGAAAAGCTTCCAGGCTGCATAAATAAGTTTTTTCCCAGGCGCGTGGGACAGAACATGCGTCTCAACACTGTGAACAATCGCGATCGGATCTCCCTTTTTCGGGATCCAATAGCAAAACCTTCGAGTCAGCATTGTTTCGGGAGAAAGGCCTAAAAAATCACATGCCAGACGGTTGCTATGATGAAAATCATACAGAAGCCATCCGTCGATGTTCTTTTCCAGCAGAATTTTTTGAACATCTGAAATCTTTTGTTCAAGAGTCATATTTCCTCTTTTAGAAGCTGTTTTAAAACCCAGGTTTCGTCGAGTTTTTGGATTATTTTGGCCTCTCTTCGGCTCCTTTGAAAGGGTCCATATACGTAAGTTGATATGGACCCTTTCAAAGGAGCCGAAGAGAGGCCAAAAGAACCGAAAAATCGACAGAAACTGGGTTTTAAAACAGCTTCTTAGAACAGGTAAGCCAATCCCAAGCCAAACGTTAACCCGCCTGCTTGCACGGTATGTCCTTTAGTTGCCTTCTTATGGCTATGAAAATGGAGCTTCACATACGAATATTCGCCGAAGAGATCTAGAGAAAGATTTTCGCGCACATCAAACATAAATCCGGTATTGGCAAAGCCTCCGATATGATTAGAGCTTAACCGACGAGGAAGGGCTGAAGAATGATAATGCACCTGTGCAAAAAAGTATTTAGGACCGATCGTAAAGTAATAACGAAAAGTATTCGCTTCATTGAGCCCCACGATCGGCTGCAACCCCAAACTGAGAGGGACTTCCCAGATCGAAGTCTTTTCATGAGCCCCTAGCGTATGACCCCTTTTTTCCATGTACTCGATAGCAGCGTAAAGCCCCAGGTTTGAACACAAAGGATAAACTCCGCATAGCTGCAAATCGATCCCGCCCTGGTTATAGACTTTTTTCATGGGGGAGGAGGTAAAAAAGAAATAGCCAGCTTTGAATTCGATGTCCGGTCGAGGGATCTCTTGAGGGCAAACGCTTTTGCACTCTGCACTCCCAACAAGAGGATATGCTAAGATGAAAGAAGTTAAGAATTTTTTCATTGTCCTCCGATCGTGACAGTAACGGGGCTGCTACTCGCCCCCTCAAGGGTAAAAGCTGTTAATGTGTAGGTGACACTCTCTGAAAGTTGGTTATGATCATTATAGGAAGTCGCCGATCGTTTCAGAGTTTTGGTTACCAACTGTCCATTTTTTATAAAACTTAACGTATATCCGGCTAAATCCGGTGCTTCAAGGGGGATTTGCCAGGTAAGATGGTTATACCGTTCGCTGGCCGCTGCACCATTATTGTTTTTTTGCCTTCCTGTGAAGGCTCTAGGCGCCATTATAGAAGCAGGAGGAACCCTGTTACTGCCAATTGCAATGCCAATGGGAAAATTTAATCCGGATCCTGTGATCGTTCCGATTTCCTCGTTTGTCGAGGTATCGATGATACTGATGCTGTCATCAACATTATTTGTCACATAAACAAGTGTTCCATCTGAGGTAATTGCCAGTCCAGCAGGACTTGGTAAGCTTATTCCTGTAATGAGCGAATTGTTTATTGTCTCGAAGACACCGACAGAGGAGCTATTTACCTCGTAGAGAAACTTTCCATTAGGAGTGATTGCTAAGGCACTGGGATTTGATCCAACCGGAAACGTATCAACCACCATGTTACTGGTTGTGTCGATCACATCGATGGAAGGTCCGCCGCTATTTGTCACATAAACAAAGCTACCACTCGGCGTAATCGCGACGCCGATCGGTCCAGAGCCAACCGGAATAGAGACAGGCAACAACGTATTCGTATGCGTGTCAATCACTCTCACATTACTGCCGGTAAAATTCGCAACATAGGCAAAGTTTCCATTGGGCGTTACTGCGATGCCTTTTGGACCGCTTAATCCATTGATCGTTGCAGAGACCGTATTCGTAGATGTGCTAATGACGCTGATATTATTTCCTGATTGGTTTGTCACATAAACGGTACTTCCATCCGGCGAAATGGCAACTCCATAAGGCGACGCCCCAACGAAAATCGTAGCGATCACCGTATTCGTCGATAGATCGATGCAACTCACAGTGCCGCTGAAATTGTTTACAACATAGGCAAAACGACCATCGGGGGTAATTGCAATGGAAATGGGTTGAGAACCGACCGTAATCGAGCCGATAATCGTCTTCGACACCGGATCAATGACACTAACAGAATTGTCATGATTATTGGTTACATAGATATCGGCGTTTATCTCCGCCAATAAGCCAAAAACCCATAGACAAATAGCGAAAATACTCAACCGTTTTCTCATGACCAAATCCCTCTTAGGGTCAAATATATTTTAATGATTTTTTAAAAGCAATGAATGGATAAAATGGTGGCCATGTCCATCCCCTCTTTTGACTATGCAGGTCTTTCATACATCGTTCGGGAATTTGACCGGAAGCATGCCCTTTTGCCTGACCCGGATGTTCAAAAAGGGCGTGCGGTTGTGATGCATGACCTACAAAGACATCTTTTAAATAACGGCCTACCCCTCGAGATCGTCCATCGAATTTTCCACTATCATTTAAAAAATACGAAGTCAGTGGGCGAATTCATCCTGTGCTATCGAGGATCTCCTGCAATCTCTCCTCTGCCTCTTTCTTATTACCGTAATGACGCTGCAGAAAAGGTTTTAAGGCGGCTCAAACTTCAGGGAGACGCTTTTCCCCATTTAATGGCTCATGTTTTAACCCACTATTTTAACACCCTTTCTGTCGATAACAAAATCGCCTTCATCCGAGTCAGTCAAATCACTGTATGGGAAAACCAGACCTTAAAAGAAAAAATTCAGCTCTTGGGAAGAGCTCGCATGACATCCATTGGCGACTCTCTAAGGCTCATCTCCTGGAAAGTTCAATACGCGGTCATTAGAATCTTAGAAAACCGACTTCTTGTGTTATTGCCTTTAGCTTTTGCCGCGGTTTTTTTCCTTCCGCCTATGGTCATTCTCATTAGCACGTGGTTCAGATGGGGCCAAACCGTCTTTATTGAAAAACTTGGCGCGATCTGGCTCCGTGCAGTCACTTACACCGCAGCCATACTTGCAGGGAGCCTCGCGCTCTCTTTAATCACTTTAGTCCTCGGCTGGTTAGCCCGAACTTCTTATTTTTCACAATCGACCAAGGATAAAGGCGCGTGGGTTCAAGCTGTGAGCTTCTGCTGTGTTAGGATTGAATTTCATTTGCTGCGTTTTCTCTCTGCTGTTTTCCTCGGGAAGGGGATTAGCGATGACAACTATATTGAACGTGCCAGGAATGCTTGCGCAGAACTAACCCAGCTCCTTTCACAGTCGATCAACGACGCCAATTTAAGCCTTAGCCAAGAAACTTTTGTCAACGCTTATCGCCCTGATCTCAATAAACAATGGCTGACGATCGCAAATCAATGATACAGACACTGGATCATCGCAGAGGCAGCGATCACCCGGAGTAGCTGAAACGGCTCGCTCAAGATATCAATGAGAAACAGCACTGACTCTAAACTTCCGACATGGCCAATCGCTTCTAAGATCTGAATTTTGATCTCCCTGGACATTTTAGGATAAGCCTCTTGAAGTACCTTGACCGCTTCGAGGTCGCTTCCCATCATGGCTAAGATAAACGCCGCTTGAACGCGGATATGCGGATCTTCGTCTTTTAAAAGGCCGCTAATGACCGTCATTGCCCCTTCATCGCCCTCTTCCAGCAGGACTGCTACAGCAGCCCCTGTGATGCCCCATGATTCGTTTTTTACATAGCCTTTGACAGCTTCATGGGCTTTAGGATGCTGCATGATACATAAGATATTTAAAAGGTCTAACCGGACCATCTGATCGACCACCTTGGGGTAGTTTGGGATCTGATCGATGTGGCTGATTTGGCTTCTGGCCAAAATGCGCATGTGGGAATTCTGATCCCACATGAGCAGCGTCTCTTTTTCTTTCTCTAAGATGTCGTAGATCGCTTCCGATGCCTTTTGGACTTCAACTCTTTGCCCGATTAATCCTATCGCTAAGTTAGCTCGGACAAACGGATCTTCGCTCTTTTCCATTTTGTCTAACGCAAGAGGAGTTCCTTTTTTCCCGCAGCTATTTAGTGTCGATGCAGCCAGCAATCTCCACCGGGGATGGATATCCTCGATCCATTTTCCAAGCTCCTGAATCCCCTCTTCCATGCCCTGCATCACCGCAACCCAGCACGCTGTGATCGCCACCATGGGAGAAGAATCACCCATGAGCGCCTTCAATCGTTTCTCTCCCACTCGGGTCTTCAAAAGTCCAATCGTATGGAGCGCATGCGCTCTCACATCAGGGGAAGAATCGCTTAGCAGCGGAACAAGATCCTTCACATTCTCCTGCAGATCAAAGTAGCTCACAAGTTCGCAGGCCAGCTGCCTTAAACCTGACCGATTGCCCTTGATCAGATCGATTAAATCGCTTTCTCTCACGCCGTCGTACATCTGCACTAAAGCAATGATCGCTTCTGCTTTCTCTTCAACAAGCGTATTTTTATCTGCGATCATTTTTTTCAGCTCATCTCTAAGCGCTGTGATTCGAAGCTGGCCTATGGCCCGGATCACCTCCAGCCGAACGAACCAAACCTTCTCTTCGGTCAGCATTCTTTTCAGTTCTTCTTGCAAAGGGCCGTCGCCATACTGGGCAGAAAACCTCACGGCAATGAGGCGGAGCAGCGCGTTGCTCTCACGAAGAGCGTTGACAAGCATGGGAACAGCTCTGACATCCCGCGTAAGCGACGCGCCAATGAGTGAACTTAAATGGATATTGAGCTGAGAAGAAAGATCTCCTTTTTTCAAAACACCCCACGCTAAAATCTCTAATGCGTAACGGTCTTTTTGAAGCTCGTCTTTCCGTTTGCCCCATTCTTGGAAAACGGCAGTCTCATCCCCCCTTTCAGTTAGAGCTTGCAAGTAAGCAAGCTGGAGCTCTTTCGAATCGGGATAGAGTTTTAAAAAATTTTCAGCTTCTTTGACAGCCGAGCGAGGATCATGAACAAAGAGATGGGCATGGACTCGGCGGACATCTTCCTTCTCGCCTGCAAACACCATCCCTGGAAGCAAAAGAGTGAGGAGAAACCGTTTCATCCCAGATGCAAAAGCCTGCGCCCTCCGATGAGATGGAAATGGAGATGAAAGATCGTCTGGCCTGCCTCTTCTCCGCTATTGGTCAAAAAGCGGTAACCGTCTTCGATCTCAAATTCTTTCGCAAGTTGCTGCGCAACTAAAATTATTTCGGAGATGAGAGGAAAATCTTCAGGCTGGAGAGCTTGAAGGCTCGTGATTGCTTTTTTCGGCATGATCAAAATATGTACGGGAGCCGCAGGGTATCGATCTTTAATGGCCAAGATGCGTTCATTCTCAAACACCTTCTCGCAGGGCAGCTCACCATTGATGATTTTCCCAAAGATTGTCATTTCTTTTTTAATACCAGATTTAGGGCTTTCAATGCATCGTCCTTCGTTTCCCATACAGAAATAAACCTCCCTTTGTGGCAAAAAATGGCTCCCTGGATTCCCGTCACTTTTTTGAGCTCAGCGCCCATCAAACCTCCCCATGCTTCGGGAAGCGGAACGCGGACTTTCATCCGTTCTTTTGAATTGGGAGGAATTCCCCTGAGCTTCCAATGGGTTCCTGATGGCATAACGACAAACTGCGCCGGATGCCGCTCTCCTCCCATGTCGAAAAAGACATCGATCCACGGCATCGACTTTTCAAAAAAGAGAACATTGCCTCCAGCCTTCATAGCTTGAGCCACAGCTACACGGCACTCTTCGACATAATGGTATCTGGCCAGCAACCGATCAATATGGCCATGAGCAAAATCGACTGCTTCAAAAAAGGCCTTGGTCATCTCTTCAGCGGGCGCTTCATAGTCGGGTGGGACAAAATTAGAAATGACCTGTGAAAATGTACAAACCCCTGGCTCCAGTGTGACTCTGCCGTTGTCATGCGCGTCAATGCCCCAGATGAACGCCCAGTTCATAAAATCGTATAATTTTTCATCAATTAGCTCACGCTCTTTGAGATAGAGCAGCACCATCCCAGCACTAGCAAGGTCGCCTTGATAGCCGACTTGATGGTGATCAAAACGTTTGGACTCCGGCTGATAAATCCCGCCGACATCGCAGACATACTCGCATGTATCAATGACAGGCAGATCTCGCGTCCGGATGATTTTATCCCGATCGACAAGATCAAACGCTAAGAGTAAAGCACATGCAGTGACTTCATCCGCATGAAAACTCCCATCATGGGTTCCAACAGATCTAAATTTCATAAGCAATCAAGTATATCATAAAACCCAATAGATTTGACAAGTTGAGCTTTGTCCACTACGATGAACCTATCCGGAAAGTCTAAAAAATTGGATTTTGCAGGATTTTTTGTTAAATTTTGCAGCCGCTTTGCAGGACATACTTGAATAAGTAGGACAAAAAGCGGCTGCAAAATATGACAAAAAAGACAAAAAAGCCAACTTTTAGACTTTCCGGATAGGTTCAAACATCTCATGGAGAGTTATCTTTTTTCAGACCATTTTGATCTAATTACCCCAGACGGCAAGATCACCACGATCAAAAACATTGCTTCGACTGAATCGAAGGCTGAAGTTGTCATAGAAAATATCTCCCCAGCGTTTGTCGGGTTTAAAATCGATCCCAAACTCGTCATTTTTAATTTGAAAAGCACCCTGGCTCAACTTGGACTCAACGCGCTCTTTCAATCGATTGAGCTTGATAGCAGAACCCATACTGCACGGATCTCTCTTCAAATCGAAGCCATCGGACCACTGGCAGCCCTCATGCTTCCGCTGATTACCCCCGGCGCCTATATCGGCAAACTCTTTGCCGCCGACGACCGAAGGCGCGTCCGCGATCCGGAATATCTCTCTCGAATGTTCGGGAGATCCGATCGCAACGGCTCTCCTCTCCTCTCTTTGGGAGGCCACCAAGGTGGCAATGAACTTATCTTAAAAAAAATCGAAGGAAGGACCGTCGCTTTTTTAGGCCTACTTGATGGCGCCGTCTTTTATGAAGAGAGTACCGCAGGATTTCTTCCTCTCCTTGCCAAAACGCTCCATACTCCCCATATCAAGACACGTTTACTGCTACAACTGCAGCAAATCTGGAAGAGCGGCGCCTCCCGCCTTGTCAAAAAAAACGACATCCTCCTTGTGAGAACGCTCCCTCTCCATATCCGCACTGTCTTCGGCCGTGTTGTCGAAGAACTTCTCCCTCAAGGCATTCATCACACCTCTGCTTCCGTCCTTCAACCTGACACCAAAGCCTCCGGCAACATCTATGAGCTCTACGGCCAGTCGAAAAAGGAACTCAATGATATCCCCCTTGAATTTTATACTTTAGAACCGCATCGCGAACACGTCTTTTTTGCCGACCGCGACCAGCTCCAAGAATGCCTGGAAACTCCCGAAGTGATTTTCCAAGCTTTTGACACCGCTCCCGCTCCCCTGCACCATTTAGCCGCTGTTTTTGTCGTCAAAGGCAAGCAGCTGTTAAAACTTAGTCCATCCGACTGGATCTCTCGCGAGCCCCGCATGAGCGCATTCCCCGGGATCGCAAGTCCCGACCAGCAAGCGACTGCTGTCGCAAAATATATCCACCAACAGCCTTCCTATCCCTTCCTTCGGGCCATTGAAGACGGCCTGATCACCAGCGAAGGAATATTGCTAACACGGTATTTCCCTTCTCCTCTTCTCAAGCAAATGCTCCTCAGCGATCAGATCTATCACAATCTCAAAGGCATCTATTTTAAATATCCTTCCAGGACCTACGGCGATTTCTTTTCGCACGAAGACCGCTCCCTGCTCTTTGATCTCGCGAAATTTGGAATTCCAACCTATTGGGTCGATCAAGCCAGTCGCAAGATCCTGCAGTACGTTCCAAAGCCACATAAAGATTCCGGAATGTTTGTGCCCAAAGAATCGATCGATACTTTTTTGAAATCGACCCTCTTTGGCATCTACGGTTCCAATCTGATGGAAGGCTCTTTTGAAAAAGAGCTCACAGAGCTTTTGCAAGGCCTTCTCCAGCTCTCCAAAGAGATGCACCATCCCCTTCTGAACAAAAATACTCCAATTGCCTTGGTGACTGGTGGAGGTCCTGGCAGCATGGGACTTGGTAACCGCGTTGCCAAAACCATCGGTATTCTCTCTTGTGCAAATATCATGGACTTCCGGGGAGAAAAAGGCGCTGTTGTCAATGAACAAAAACAAAATTCTTACATCGATGCTAAAATGACTTACCGGCTCGATAAACTCGTCGAGCGGCAAGCCGAATTCAATCTCGATTTCCCCATCTTCCTCATGGGAGGCATCGGCACCGATTTTGAATTCTGTCTTGAAGAAGTCCGCAGAAAAGTCGGAGCCGCAGCTCCAACACCTGTCCTTCTATTTGGAAATCCTGAATATTGGAAAAAAAAGCTCTCTTCAAGATTCAAATGCAACCTAGAAACCGGGACGATCTCCGGTTCGGAATGGGTCAGTAATTGCTTCTTCTGCGTGCAAAATAGTGCCCAGGGATTAAAAATCTATAAACAGTTCTTCAGTGGAACTCTCAAGATTGGGATTAACGGTCCAATCTATGAGGATGGTTTTATCTACTAAAATCCCCACGCAAAGCCAATTTCACCGTATTTGACACGGATATTGAAAAATTGCCCTTCATATGAGTAGCCTTGATAGTACCTAAGATATAGCCGCATCTTACGACCGACCCCTTGAAGTTTACTGAACTCGTATCCCAGCATCAGACTTAAATTCAAATTCCAGTGCTGCTGCTGCCAATTTTCCATGTTCGCCGCAAAAAAAGGCGTTCCAAAAAGCCTGTGGTAATTGAGTTTTTGTCCAAAGAGCCGCACTTCCATCCCGTAGATCGCATACAGCCTTTTCAAAGGAAACGATCGGTCGCTATGAAAGACCACCCCTGGTCCTCCATAGAGTCTTAGCCCGCTGGAAAATTGATACGAGGAGATCATATCGAAAGCTTCGAAGCTCGGATTTCTCCGATCTAACCTCAGTTTATCTCTGTGACATAACACTTCATCTCCGAGATGTCCGGAAATATGATACACTCTGGCCCGCATCGACCATTTGTCTACCGCAAACGTGAGCGGGATCCCGACTAAATAGTCGGTATTCATCAACTCGCAGCCGTTATTTTTCGGATCGGGGACATGGCTAAAATTGAATGTCGTCCAAACACCGGCCTGGATCCCAATTTGAAGATCTCCATGACACCAAAATACATCGTGCCAGCGAAAGATCGGAAAGTCATCGCCCAGCGCTACCGCAATGGCATTTTTTCCCACCACCCAATCGCCGACTCTCCAGTTTACCGAATACATCGGTTCTCTAGGCGCCGCAATCAGCGGTAAAAATAATACCGTGGTCTGCGGAAACCACACCCCAGAGACGCGTGGAGCTTCTGTATATCCTTTTCTCACTTGAGTCTCTTCTTCGGTCATCGCCTGCTTAGCCTCGACAGAAGTCACTCCCGGCAAATCCTGGACATAGGAGATAATACTCTTGGCAATCAGATCATTCTTTGGAAGATTGTAGAGAGTCACTTTATGATCTTTGACAACGACGACGACGTTGTATTCGTAGTAGTTCGCATCAATCAGCGCTTGAATATACCCTTCGAGATACGGATCTGTCGCATGTTCAAACGTTTCGACAGGAAGACTATCACCCCGTTTGATGGTAGAGAGCTCCGGATTAATCTTGACGATCGATTCGTCATCTCCTTCAGGCACATTACTATTTGCCCCCCAGAGACTTAAGACGCACAGAGTCGCGAGAATAGCAAAGCTGCGAGACATCCCTCTCCTTAGGGGTCATCAAACAATAACTTTTAGAGTTCTCGAGGGAAAAATCGATTCATCTTATTGACGATTTTCTCTCACAGGTATTGATGCAATACCTGCCTCGAGAAAATCCTCAAAATCTGAACCGTTTTTCTCCTCGATAACTCTAAAATTTATTATTTGACGACCCCTTATCGGAGGCCGCCCACGCAGGATCCTCCTTTACGTCTCTATAGCCGACTCGGTTATATATTCCAAAAAATTTTTTACATTGCCTCTTCTAACCTCCTTGAGTATGATTCTCCACCTTAGGGGCAGTAGCTCAGTGGTTAGAGCGGCGGACTCATAACCCGTTGGTCCCTGGTTCAATCCCAGGCTGCCCCATATTTTATCTAGCTGGTTATCAGCAACATAGAAAATCAATTGGCTCTCACTAAAATGTTTGCTACACTCCGATGACCACTGGCTGACCACTAAACCACAAAAGCCTACATCGGAGGACAAACAATCGCATGGCTAACTCTTTGAAAAAACAGACACAAGGAGACGCCATGAATCTGCCCCCTGGTATTGACCGATTGACTCTGGAAGACGGTACACCTCGCTATCGAGTGCGTATTCGGATCAGCGGCCATAAACCTATTTCTAAAAGTTTTAAAAATCTAACCCACGCCAAACAGTGGAAACGCATTACCGAAGGTCAAATTGAAAAGGGACTCTACGTCAGCGTTTCAAAAGCTGAGCAGCACACTGTTTCTCAAGCCATCATCCGTTATCGTAAAGAGATCCTTCCTTCCAAGACGAAAGATGGTCACAATGTAGCAAGACACCTGGATCGATGGGAAAAAGAACTCGGCCATCTCAAGCTAAGTAGGCTAAATCCCTCTACCATTGCCGAAGTGCGCGATCGAATGCTTAGTGAAAATATACATCCTGAGAAACTTCGTTCTAACAGCACCGTATCGAGATACTTGGCTAGCTTCTCCCACGTTTTAAGCATGGCTACCCGTGAGTGGCAATGGTTTCATGAAAATCCCTGCTTGAAGGTGAGAAAACCCAAAGCCCCTCCAGGCCGAATCCGCTATTTAAGCCGAGAGGAAGTGACTCGTTTGGCCGAAGCATGCAAAAAGAGCCAGAACCCAGATCTTTACCTTATCTTTTTAATTGCTTTGACTACGGGCGCAAGAAAATCAGAAATACTTTGGCTTAAAGGATCCGACGTCGACCTAGAAAATCGACTTTTTCTTTTATCTGATACAAAAAATAGCGAATCTAGAACCTTACCTATCAGTGAGCAAGTATTTGAACTGGTCAAGAGCCGTCCCATGACACGAGATGGTTTCTTGTTTCCCTCTCCAGAGAATTCGGGTCAACCAATCTGCATACGTTCAGCTTGGGAGAAAGCTGTGCAAAGAGCCGAGCTTCGAGAATTTAGATTTCATGACGTGAGACACACAACAGCAAGCTATTTAACCATGGGAGGTTCTTCAACTCGGGAAGTTGCTGAGCTTCTGGGACATAAGAGTTTACAGACCACGAAGAGATATTCCCATTTAGCTAATGTCCACAAGAAGAACATTGTCGACCGCTTGGAGAAAATGATTTATGAAAAACCTGAATGAAGATGAGCTTTTTGAACGTCTGAACCGAGGATGGGAGGATCGCCAGGTTACCCATGCAGAAATCATTTCTCCCGATTATGAGACTTGGGGGAGGGCTCGAGAATGGGAGTATCATCAGACAGTATGCTTGCTGGCTGGAATGATTCCTCTTTCCAAACCTTATTTTGATATCCTCATTTCAAATCGTTCTTCTTTAGATTTTGTGCATTGGCTCACGTATTATCCTTTCAAACCTCAAGATCAGAACCGTTTGATTAACATCGATCGCCTGCTCAAAACGTTGATTCCAGACACTAAACTCCCAATCCAACCACAAGCATTTCTGGCTCAATGTAAATCTCACATGAGCATTGCCCAAATTATCCCCGAACCGCTGATAACAGTGATCGAACAATTTGGCCCGCATCCCTCCCTGAATCTTCCGAATGTCTTCGCCTCTTTGGAGCTAAACCCAAGGATCTTTATCAATCTGAAGAAACTCGAAGAAAATCACAAAAAGCCCCAAGAGGTTATACCAAATGCAGGGATTCTTGCTCGAGTGTCTCCGCCTCCAAAACCAGCTGAGTCTCCACTTGCTATCGGTAAGAGACTGTATCCGCTCAAACCAGAGAGATGGGAAAAAGTCGATGCATTCTCTTTAAACGAGATCATTCTGCTGCATTATGGAGTCGATCCCGATGACATCTATCGGACTTATGCACCAGGAGAACAAATAGACCCAGTCGCGAAAGAGTACATTGAGTATCTAAACCACTATTTCCACGGAGAGCGACAACTATTCGTTAACAGCCTCGATGAACAGAAAGTCATCGATCTTCTGCGCCGATCTATTCATACGGGATCCTTGAAATCCTTCGAACCAGGCATTATCCCAAAACAGGAAATCATTGAATGGATGCAATCGAAAAACCTTTCATTCCCCATCCATAATCTCTCCATACCAGAGGCAAAAGGAGAGCTCTCTAAAGACGATTTGCTTGCTTACGATCTCAAGCGCTTTGATAAAGATCAACTAGCCAGATTCATAGTCAAGTGTGGGGCCGCGGCAGACTGGAAAGAAAATCCGTTATCGTCTATTCAAAAGTGCAAAAAATCTGCCGTTGTCAAGGAAGCGATCAGACTTGCAAACTTAGTTGGCAAGAAAAGAAAACCCTACAGCGATAAAGTAATTTCAGATTGGATTCGCGATTTAAATCCAAACACAAACCGAAAAAATAAATTTTTCTCGGGGAGCGCTCTCTCCTATTTTCACCCGCTGCTAAAGATATTTACCGCTCTTTACCTTCCAAAAAGGGTCCCTTTATCTAGAGCGCACTCTCCGCACTGTCCCCCTTTGCATTCTCTTTTCCATACATCACTCCCTCTTCAGTCACTTTTTTCGAGTGAAAGAGCTCTCTTTATCTGACGGGGGATGTTTTTTTTCATCAGCGCCTTACTCAACTTGACCTTCCTGATTTTTATACATCAGCCTTAGGCCATTCATTACAAAACAAACCAAAAGGAGGTTGGTGATGAAAAAAATGATCCCGCTAACAAAGTGGCCGCAATTTCATGCGTGGCCATCTGCTGCGGCCCTTAGATACTACGTGTTTAATGGCGAATTCAATGGCTTCGACGCAGTTTTTAAACGAGTCGGAAGAAGGATTTTAATCGACGAAGAGGCGTTTTTCGCATGGGTCGAAGAAAGAAACAAAAACAACTAACAAAAAAGAGAGCATCGAGGCCGCAATCTCGGGCGGTGCAATTAACGTTAGGTTAGAGAACCTTATCTTTGGTAAAACTATCCTGCAAATCCTGCCGCTTCGCGATCCTGCTCATCCTGTTCTATACCTGAAGAAATAGCAAGTTGAGCAAGATCGCGAAGCGGCAGGATTTGCAGGATAGCTTGTGATAATTAGGTCAATCCCACAATCAGCCTAACCATTAATGCACCCCCCAATCTCGATGCTCCTATACACAATAGGTTACAAAATGAATATATCATCAAATGAAAAAAATGGGAATGATTTCCCAAAAAATGCTCTCTTAATCAGAGTAAAAGCAAAACTCCCTCCTGCCATCAAAGCTAAGCTGAAGCGATTGGGTGCTGTATGGCTAGAGGCTTATCAAGGGTATGCAACTCCTCTCGCACAGAGAAGCTCAATGGAAGCTCTATTGGATCCCTGGAAATTGCAGATTGAGGTTTCAGAAATACCCATCGATGACAAGCTCTTCACTGCCGTCGGTAAAGCGAAGAATAATCGCGAACTGAAAATCTCCATACTTCACGAAAAAATCTATCGAGAAAGCACACAGCTGATGTGCGATATCTATGCCTATGACAAATCTCTTTCCGAAAGTGACTTTGATACAAAGCCACCGAGTGAAAATAAAAGCTCCATTCAAGTTCAGACTGAGACGGTCTTTTATGAAAGAAGACAGGCTATTTTATCTCAACGGAAAGAGCTCGAACTCTTAACCACAGAAAATGGCTCTATCATCCATGGAGAAGATCCTTTTGAAGTCGATGAAAATGGACTTTGGCATGTAGATGAAGGAGGTAAAACTTGGATTTCTTCTCCTATTCAAATCACGGCCCGCATTCGTGATGAAGATGGGTTAAATCACGGGAAACTCATTGAATTCGATGATGCTGACGGAGTTCACCACACTTGGCCGATGCCGATGGAAATGTTGGCCAAAGATTGCGCTGAATTCAGAAGTACTCTGATGAATGCTGGTCTCGAAATTTCCACATCTCCACGAGCAAGGCAATTGCTCGCTGATTATGTACAGCGCTCCAGTCCTGTAACCACAGCTCGTTGCGTGTCTCGTACTGGATGGTATAAACAAGGGTTTGTGCTCCCTGGCTTGAATATAGGCGATCTAGGAAAAGAAAACATCGTGATCCAAGGCAAAACATACCATTTTGTCGCTTATGCTATTTCAGGCACTCTTCTTGATTGGCAAGAGCACGTTGCAGATTTCTGTGTAGGTAATTCGAGATTAATTTTCTCTGTAAGCGCTTCATTTGCGGGTCCATTTCTATATCTCATGGAAATGGAAAGCGGAGGATTTCATTTCTACTCATACAGCAGTTCAGGCAAAACAACAACTCTCCGCGCAAGCTCTTCTGTCTATGGCTCGAAAGATTTTATGAGAAAATGGAAATCCACAATAAATGGCCTGGAAGGAATTGCATTCCAGCATAATGATACAATTCTCTGCTTGGATGAGATGGCAGAAATGAGCCCATTCGAGGTTGGTGATGCGGCCTATATGCTCGCCAACGGTTCAGGCAAAAACAGAGCTAAGGCAGATGGAGGTTTGAGAGATCCATTGACTTGGAGAGTGCTGTTTCTATCAAGTGGAGAAATCGGCCTTTCCACACACATGGAACAGGCTGGCAAAAAATCAAAAGCTGGACAAGAGATTCGCTTAGCAGAAATTCCTGCTGATACTGGAGAACATGGTCTATTTGAGGAACTGCACGGGTTTCCGAATGGTTCAATCTTTGCAGATACCCTCGCAAAAAACGCTCAAAAATATTATGGCGTAGCTGGAAGAGAGTTTCTTAAAATCCTCACCCAAAACATTCCTGATGCTAAAGCCTTCATAAAAAAGGCTATGGAAGGCTTCTTAAAGGAGGCACTTCCTCCAAATGCGACGGGCCAGATTCATCGAGTTGCAGCGAGGTTTGCTCTAGTTGCAGCAGCTGGAGAATTCGCTACTACCTACAACATAACCCGTAATCTCGGTAAAGATGGCTTGGCTGCAATCGGATGGAACCCAGGCGACGCACATCGAGCTGCATTGAAATGCTTCAACGATTGGCTAGCCGCATTTGGCAGTACTAACATTCAAGAAGTCACTCAATTACTAGCTGATGTGGAATATTTTCTCGAACAGCATGGAGAATCGCGCTTTACAGATTGGTATGCTAATCATCCTGATGTAGCATCGACTGGATATCGAACTCATCACCGATCTGGTTTCCGAAAACATACATCAGAGGGCATGGAGTTCTATATTTTCCCAGAAACCTTCAAAAGAGAAATCTGTAAGGGACGAGATGAAAAATTTGTAAAACAAACTCTTTATGGCCGAGGGTTACTGAAGAAAGATCCTGAAGGCAAATTCACTTGCTCTGCCAAGCCTGTATCGGAAGCAAAGTCAAAGCGCTTTTATGTGATTGTGTCCTCACAGATAGAAAAATAGACCCGCCCCATTACTGATCGCACCCTGTATCCTACGTGTGCAGGGTGTATACGTGTGCAACATAGTCTTATACGATCTAACATATTGAGTATGTGTCTCTATCGATCCATGCTCACTTCTCACATTGAATCACGCTAAATCGCCATGGATCATGCTAAAGGCTTAATAGTAGGATTTATTTTGAAAAACAAGCTATTGACTCTCACGTATACGTCATTCCATAGAATGGAGCCATCCTTTAAAATCATAGGGATTTAAGGATAAGGAAATCGATGGCTTACACAGTCAAAAAACTAAGTGAACTCTCAGGCGTAACGGTCCGCACTCTTCATTTCTATGAAGAAATTGGGCTTCTAAAACCAGCTTACCATGGCTCTAATGGCTATCGGTATTATGAAGAGCGGGAGCTTTTACAGCTTCAGCAAATCCTGTTTTTCAAAGAGCTAGGATTCACCTTAAAGCAGATCCAAAAAGTTCTGGGACGAAGCGACTTTGACCAACTAGCGGCTCTTGCCTCTCATAGGAAGGCTTTGACACGTGAATGGGAAAAGATAGGTTTCTTGCTAAAAACCATTGATAAGACAATCAAACACTTAAAAGGAAAAAAGAAAATGAAAGACAAAGAGATGTTCGATGGTTTCAACATCACATTGGTAAAGGCTAAAGAGGGGCAATCCTACTCTGCTGCTGAAAAAATCGTCGTCCAAAGCGTCAAGAATCCGACTAAAAATGCTGAAGATGTTGAGAAACGAGGTAAAGCCTACTATGACAACATCACCAAGACAGCCAATGCTCTCTTTAAAGAACTGGTGCATTGTCTCGAAAAAGGACTAGATCCTGCGGCCGATGAGGTGCAAAAGATCATTAAGAGACACCATGCCTTTGCAGAACAAACCCATTCTGCGACAAAGGAGGTGTACAAGGCTATGGCTCAATTGTACGCGGAACATCCTGAATTCCGAAAACAGCTAGATCCATTTCATCCCGAACTTGCCACCTTGATGGCCGCGGCGATGAGGATATTCGCTGATCGAAAGTTATCTTGAATACCCTCAAAAATCCTCCTTCAGAAATGGAGGAGGTTCAGTCCAAAAGTTAAATAAAATTATTGTCTTTGACGACCGTGCATCTTTGTGGTACACCTCTTGCCCCCAACAGGTCAGGATAATGCGCAGAATTTGCTCTATTCTATTTGCATTTTGTTTTATGCTGAAAGCACACGCTGAAGCTCCTTATTTATCTGACGCCCAAGCGTCTGGGGAACCTATGGATTATGAACAGTTTAAAATAAAGTCTTACAAACATTGGGATTTGTATCTACATGAAAACCAGTGCTACCTTGGCAGGGTTTTTGTGCTCCTGAAAGATGAAGGCATCGAAGATTTCTTAGCGATTGAAGGAGAAACTCGAGATGAGTTTTTTCAGATCGGAGAAGATGTAAAAAAAACCCTTAAAGATCTTTTCCAGCCTGATAAAATGAATTACGCAGCCTTGAGCAATACCTCTCCTGTAATCCATGTGCACATCATTCCGCGCTACAAGGAGGCAAGAAAATTTGCAGGCATTACTTTTAAGGACGACCGATGGGGAAAGAACTATGCTCCTTACGATCGTTCATTTATCACTGAAGAATCCGTGCTTTTCCAGATTAGAGACATCTTAAGAGAAAATCTATAGACATCCTCATGAAGAAAAGTAAACCTCTCATAGACCCATCGATTGCTAAGTATTACGCCGAAGGCAACGAAAAAGATCGGCTAAGCTCCCACAGACTTGAAAAAGATCGAACCCTCCAAATATTAAAGAAACGTCTTCCTTCACCTCCTGCTGTTATTTTGGACGTAGGCGGCGCTGCTGGCGTATATGCATTTCCTTTAACAGACATGGGCTATAGAGTTCATCTGATCGATCCAGTTGCCCTGCACATCAAACAGGCGCAAGAACAGGCAAAAAAGACAGGCATTCATCTGGCCAGCTACGCAGTTGGCGACGCAAGAAATATTGAACAGCCAAGCAATTCAGCTGACGTAGTTCTATTTTTTGGACCCCTTTACCATCTCATTGAGGAAGCAGACCGATTAAAAACCCTCCAAGAGGCTTATCGTGTTCTAAAACCAGGAGGAATGCTTTTCGCCGCAGGGATCGCTCGCTTTGCTTCTCTCATGGACGCTATGCATAAAGGAACGCTTTACTCAAAAATAGGCGTGATAGAGCAGGATTTTGCCACTGGTGTGCACCGAAAAATATCTGAAGACATCACGTTCGCCTACCTACATCGTCCTGAAGATCTCAGGAAAGAAATGGCCGCAAGTGGGTTTAGAAACATCAGCCTATGCAGCATCGAAGGCCCCGTCTGGGAAAAACAAGTGATTGAGGCTTTGCAAAAAGATGAGAAAGGCTGGCAGGCACTACTCAATCTCCTGGAGAAAATAGAGTCCGAAGAAACAATCATTGGGGCTAGCGCTCATATCATGGCTATCGGAAGTGTAGGATCTCCCAAAGTATGAGCAAATACGTCTTTAAACCCTACAACCGTATTTTCCCTGAGCTGTTTGAAACAGAAAAGAAACGAATTGCAGCTGTGATAAAACCTAAGACGATCATTGAACACATAGGGAGTACAGCTGTTCCAAATCTCGGGGGGGGAAAGGGATCATAGACATTGCCATAGCAACTGAAAAAGACAATCTCAATGAGGTATCAGAACAGCTGCAAAGCCTTGGATATGAATTTCGTCCCACGTTTAGTACTCCCGATCGACTGTATTTCATCATCTATTTGCCCGATCCAGAAGAGGAGATAAGAAGATATCACGTCCACTTGACTTATCCTGAGAATACCGAATGGAAAGAATTCCTCACTTTCAGAGATTATCTCAGGGAGCATCCAGAGGCCCTTCAAGAATATGCTAAAATGAAACAACAAGCAGCCCAGGAAGCCAACCACGAGGGTGAACGATATCGAAAATTAAAAAATCCCATGTTTGAAAAAGTAAAACTCTGGATTAAGCAAACAGCCCCAAATCGTACCGCTTTTCACTTCGCCCCTGCTAAATCCTCTCAGAGAGCTTTGTTGCACCAATGGTTTCAACAGAACCACATCAAGGAATGGATGCATGGAGTCGGACTGCAAAACACCTTAAATGGCCTAGAAAAGTTCTTCCAGGGAGAATCCAATACTACCTACTGGATTGGCTATGATAAAGACACCCCTTTTGCTTTTCTAATCACCTCTCCTGAAGGAAAAGATGCGATTACTTTGGACTTATTTATCTGCGATCTCAACTACTTAGGTAAAGGTCTTGCTGTGCGCATGATCCGAGAATTTTTGATCTCTCACTTCTCAAATATGAAAAGAGTCTTGATAGATCCTGAAGCGACCAATACTCGAGCAATTCATGTCTATGAAAAGGTCGGCTTTAAAATCACTGGAGAATTCATTGCCAGTTGGCATCCTGTGCCTCACTACCAAATGGAACTTCAATTGAAGGATCTTCTAGATGAGAGTCTGAAGAAATGACTCAAGATACTGAAGTTCGATCCCTGCTTGAGAGTCCAAAGGGCTTACAGATATCCTCCAAGCATTTCAGCAGCGGCTATAGCCGATCCATACTCATCATAAATCCTATTCACAGATCGATGATTTCGCAAGCTAAAGAAGTTTGCGATTTCTCGTTTTTCGTCTAGCTCGGAAATCTCGGTTCGCAATTGTTCAAAGGTCTTTTTTCGCATCCATTTAGGCTTTGTCCATTCATCGTTATTGAGCTTATTTTTGACTGACCTCACTTTCCTATACAACCGATAGGAAAGGGTGGCATTTTGGCTAGAATACACCATCCCTAAACAAATACGACAAACGGGAATTGTCCCATCAAGAACATATAGGGACCTTGCGCATCTATCACATGCAGGACAAAGGCCATAGTAGCGATAACCGCCGTAGTGGCATGGAAAAGCGCTGATCTCGATCTCTGAAATATCAAGAGGGAGTTGTTCATCATGTTCCAAATGGATCGAAAAGGGGTGAATTTCACACTTCAGCCTTCCAAAGGTGGATTGATTATCAACGTCGCCTCTCTTTGCATGAATCAATTTGGAGACTGGTATTTCTGGCAGACTGGTGATATATCTCTTTTTGCTTCGCCATGCCTTACGTCTTGCCGCCTTTCCACTGCCGAACCCGCCCATAATAAACTTAACCTGATTTTATCCGAAATCTATAAGCTAACTTAAAAAAGCATACATGAACGGATAATAATACTACGACGTTCTAAAGGGTATTTGGACCGCATTGGGTTAGGCCAGCGTAGTACAGCATCGTTTGGCACGGCGAGGCTGGGTTGGGTATGGCAAGGTATC
>DASUCX010000049.1:0-9667 GCA_036275855.1 Rhabdochlamydiaceae bacterium | reverse complement strand
GTGGAGAGGGATCGATTGTTTTTAAACCCAATGAATCTCCGGTTTTCGAAGCGCATGCCGCTGTTCATATTGGCGATTTGGAAGGACGTGCTGATCTCGTTGGGAAAGGTCAAATCAACGAAGAAACCCTATGCCTTGAAGGGACTCTCGATTATGTCACCGCAAGCAATCCGTTAAGAGTCGACTTTTCGTGGTTTGACGACGGCAAAGATCAGGTACTTCAAACCCAGGTCTGTAACCTCGGCAAAGAGATTCTTGGGCTATTTCCGTACCAGATTAAACAGGGAAGACTGGACGGCCAAGCGACAGCCTATTTACAGCAGCGGATTTTCCAGCGTCTTCAGCTCGATCACATCCAGGTCCATCAACTTGAAATCGATCGTTTCACTGTCCAAGAGACAGAGTTGCAAGGTTCGCTCAACCTTCTCTCCGGAGATATCGAAGAGCTTCTCGTGCAGTCCCATGATGCAGAAGGTGAAATCCAAGGATGGAAAATCACTGCATGTGAAGGGACAATTGCTATCAAAGAGAATCAGTTTCAACCGAGCTCTGCCTTCGGCAAAATCGACGGTGTGCCGTTTGCTCTCCAGTTCCAAGGCCCTCTTTCTTCTTTCCATGCCACGACTCAGCTCTCTGCCGGGGCTTCCGAATGGTTGAAACTTCCTAAAAATCCCGACGAATCTCCGCTCACTTTAGATCTCGTCCTTGATCGGAAAGAAAATGAGATTCAAATCGCTGGAAAATTGATTTGTTTAGAAGATGTCATCCAGCTAAGCGCTCAGGCAAACCTTTCTAACGCCGCAATCAAAGGGATTTTCCAAACAGCTCGCCTCCAACCATCGTTCTACGGCCCTTTGTTAAAAATCTTTGCGCCAGATCTTGCAACACAAGGAGATCTTTCTTTCCGTGGGCAGTTTTCAGAAAAAACGATCGATTTTCTTGCTATCCTAGAAGATGTTATTGTTACTTCGCCTGATTTTCAGCTCTCTGTCTTAGGACAAAGCAAAGAAATCCATTATCGGTATGATTTTTTGGAGAAACAAGGAGTTGGAAAAGGCAAACTCTCTCCCCTTCTTTTGACCTCGCCTAAAATTGCCCAGCCAATCTCCATCTCTGGCGGGAATCTTATTTTTGATCGCACCGCTCTCTCTTGCGAGGCGCTAACGGCGCAAATGAGCGAGATAGCGATCGAAGGAAATCTCGCAGTCAACTGGGAAAGAGAGCTACAGGCCCATTTTATCTCTCAGAATGCTGAGGGACCTCTAGAAGATCTCGCAGCTTTTGTAGCCCCTTTCTATCATCTGCCTGCGCTTAAAGGCCGGTTTATCTCTCCTCCTGAAGGTGTACAAGTCCACTACGTCGGTAGCAAATACAACACTTGCTTGAATACGGTACTCGAAGAGATCGAAGGGCCTATCACGCCTAAAATTAACGTCAAAAAAGGGACTTGCTCTCTTGAATTCGACTCGTTGGAAAATCGGCTTATCTTGCAAAACATCGAAGGAGTTCTTTGTGATGATCTAGCCTTCTTTGCTCAGGAGATTCGCTTCAAAGATAAGGAATGGGATTTCGATGCTGCTTTAGACTGGTACGGCCAGCCACTCCTTGCGCTGCAAGGAAAAGCCATAGAATCTTCTCAGGGATATCAAGTCACACTGCAAGAGGCAAAAGCGTCGGAAAGTTATTTGAAAACTCCACTCACATTTCGCTGGATGCCTCCCTCAAAACTCGAAGAGATTCGTGGAACTGTCTACATCGACACCAAAAATCTCACGCAGCAATTAGAACTCTTAGATCGTCTGGGGATCTACACAGCGACTTCCGATATCAAAGAGTTTTTAGAAAAGATCCAAGGCAGTATTACGCTTCGTTTGATCATCGATGCTGACCAATCGGAATACGATCTTCAAGGCTCATTTGTGCGGTATGCTTCTGTGCTCTTTGATACCGTGCAGGCGCAGCTTGTTCGCCAAGAGAGTAGTCAGGGCAATCAATGGACTCTCAAGAGCTGCGCTCTTGACGATATTAAAATCCGTGGCGCTGCCGCTTTCAACAATAACAAGTGGGTGGTCTCGTCATGCGACATCGATTGGAAAGATCTTAAGCTCTGCGCGGCCGGCATCTACGATAATGAGCGGTTTGATTTCAAATTCGATGGGCAGCTCAGCCCCCGCTTTTCTGTAAAAGGGAGTGGGGTCTTCTTCTCCGCAACACCCCAGTTCCAGAATCTTTCCCTTAAAATCTCAGATCAAACGGAGCAACTGGCATCTTTGATCTGCGATAAGATTGCTTACAATAACGGCAAGTGGGAATCACCGGCACTCGATTTGACACTGCTTTCTGAAGAGTTATCAGAGCCTCTCCGAGCAAAACTCAAACTCACCGTCAGTGGAAAGGCAGCAACCTTCCAAGGAGCTATTTCTCAAGGACTATACAAGCTGGGGAAAGGGACACTGAAGATGACTCAGATCAATGGAATATATGAAGCTCCCTATCTCCATCTCAAAGGGACTGCAACTCTCGATGAAGAGCCTTTCCACTATGTCGCCAAACTCTCCAAAGAATTAAACTTTGGCGGGGGGCTCAATCTCCAGCATGGGAGTGATGTCCTCAAGCTCGCTCTTTTAGATCCAACCACCTGTCAGCGTGCTGAAGGAGAGATTTTTGGACTCCAGATGAATCTAGAGCGCAAGGCGGAAGGCTATAAAGGAACGGTTGTCTTCAAAGACACTGCTAAAATGGCTCAGTGGATCGGCACAGATCATTTAAAAGATCTTTCAGGACTGCAGCTGACCGGACTCTTTACCAAAGAGACTTTCAAAGGAGAGCTTGAAGGGCATGATGCCAACCTAAAAGAGTGTCTTGTCCAAGAGTTGCACGCTTCAATCGACTACTGCCCGTTGCGATTCAAAGTGAAAAATCTGACGGTTCAAGATCCAGCAGGTTCTTTCACCATCAAAGAGTGCATAGGCTTTCGTTCAGCTCCGGATGATAAATGGAGCGTCACCATTCCTCTCATCAAAGGGCAAGAGATCAAACCCAGCGCTATTCGGAAACTTGGAGGTTCTCAAAAAGAGATTAAACCGCTTCAGATCCGTTATTTCGTCATGACAGATGTCTTGGGGAAGCTTGGTGACCTAGACTCGTTTAGGGGCCTTGGAAAGTTTAATTTCACCCAACGTGTGAAAAAAGAGTCTTCGATTTTCGATATTCCCCTAGCCATGCTCAAAGATTTAGGACTCGATCTTGACGTGTTTTCGCCTGTGATGGGAGAAGCTGAGGTACAGCTGAAAGACGGCAAACTCTTTTTCATCGACTTGCAAAATGCCTTCAGCGAAGGCAAAAGGTCTGAATTTTATTTAGCCTCAGAACCTTCCTATATCGATCTTAAAGGAAGCCTCTCCCTCAATCTCCGCATGCAGCAAAATGTCGCTTTCAAATTTGCAGAGCCGTTTATGATCGCTGTCCGAGGAACATGGGAAAAACCGAAATATTCCCTAAAATAATGCAAGTTCGGGGTTAGTCCATTTTTGTCAGCGTAGATACAAAGTCAGCCCAATTCTCACCTGTAATAACTAGGAGTTTGGTTGATGCCACTTCGCCCTCTTTTGCGAATCGGGCTAGTCGGGTATTTGATATGTATTGGGAAATCAAAATATGAAAATAACTATGATCTAGGCCTGTTCGCTGGAGGAGAATTTTGATGGAATAAGCGTTTAAAATGTCTTGCAGCTGCATGGATAGGATATCAGAGAACCATACCTCGGTGTCACGGTTATCTATAAGCGACCATGCTTCCCCAAAAGAGAGACTCCTCATCAAGGCCAATAGCACTTTTTTTCTTTCCAACTGATAACAGGGGGGAAGATGTTCATTTTTATTAAATATTTGTTGGAGCCATCTCTTGCTGCTACCATGATTTTCCAACTTGCTGAGTTTCGATTGAAGAAGTCGACCCAAATAACTGATGGTATCAAGGCCATTGCTAGACTTTTGAATCCATGCTGCAATGGCTGGATCTCCTAATATATACAGAACATGGATCTGAACCAGTAGACCTTCATAACCTTCAAGATGATCTGTAAGCCCTTTAAAAAACTTCTCAAAGAGGCTCTTGTCGCATGTATTATTGGGCTCAATCAGCTGAAAGAAGATATGGTCTTTTTGTAACAGAACCTCGTGGGTAAGGTCCTGGCTATCTGAGTTTATTTCATCTCGTAACCATTTTCTTGCTTCTTCGTTGTTCTCGGACAGGGCTTGCAGATACCATTTTATCGAGATTGTTCTCAAAAAATAGTTAACAGTATGTCTTGACTGAATGCCTGTTGCCTTAGGTTGTTCCAGTTGATACAATTGCGCCCAAAACGCACCTTTTTCGATGGATGGAAGAGCAGTTGGGATACAATTTTTGAGGCTTGAGAGCTCCACTGTTTTCAAGTTGTCTCTAAAAATTGTAATAAAGCCCTTCCGAGCTATTTCATTAAAATACTTGTCAACCCTTCCAAGGCTTCTTAAGTCTCCTATATCTAGCGCCCGAACTATTAGATCCAGTGCCAGGTCAGAAACGGTGCGCAACCGACACTTTATACTCCCCGGGTCAAGAGGGGGGGGAGGAGCTTTTATTAGAACTGGTTGAATATTTGTAAGGCTTAGCTTCCGAACCTTAGCCCTTGTCTGAAAATCTTCCAGCTCTTTAAGCTGTGCATTTAAATTATTAGACAGTTGTCTTTCAAACGTAATTGTCGTTTGCGCAATTGTTAACTTGTTCTTGATTGCCTGGATATCCGATTGAGCAGTCCTCAACTCTGTCGTTTTTTCTTCAAGCTGTTTTTGCAACCTCCAAAAAGCCGCGCCTAATGTATGTATCAGGTGGATGAGTGAGCCAGCGCCCAGAGTTACAGCAATCCAGGGCAAGCGCATTCCTAAAGCGCGTAAAACAAATGCTGTAATACCAGCTGTGAGGACAGAAAAGGTAGAGGTTATGACAAGAGCCCGCTGATCTTTCAAAGGGGTACGGTTCTCTTTGAATTGCATAAAGGCTAAGCCGAGTAGAGCTAGATTTGCCAGACAGGCAGTAGGAGAGCAGCTGGTAGCCAGCTTTGTATAACTATCTCTATTTGTTATTGTAATTATTGTAGACATGTAACTAATAATTTAAAACAGCTATTTTAATGCCTTAAGATTAAAATGTCCAGGGCTATTTCATCAATGTTTCATCAAAAAAACTGTAACTATTCTCTTGAAGGAACTCTCGCCTTCAGTGCCGGGCTAACGCCCTGGCACTTCAGTTGAGCCCCAGCTTCGGCGCTTGGCAAAGCCAAGGCACCTTAATAGAGCACTAGACTTACCTCTTGCAGCTTCTTATCCTGCAAAAAATTGTTCCGCCTTCAGGAGTCCGCAGACATCCAGAGATTTTTTGCCTCACCTTCACCATGCGTCTGTATAGGCTTGCTCCTGCTTATTGTTTTTTACGAGCTGTTTTACATTGGAGATGTTTATACTATTCCGTTTAAGGAGCAACCTCTTTGTTATGCGCGCAGCAATTATGGCATGTCTAATGAGGCAATTGCCTATAGCAACCACATTCTTAGAATGGATATTCCCTCCTTTCTGTTGGCATTGCGATGAACCTGTGCAATTATCGCAGCCGCTTTGCACTTCTTGCGTTCAACTCTTAACATTTTTGCCTCCGGCTGATCCTTTGGTTACCTTTGAAGGACAAGGGCCCGCATGGACCCTCGTCAAAGCTCTTAAAAGCGGCAAAGCCCCCGGCCTTGCGAAAGGACTTGCAGGCTATATGGCTCTCCACTATCTCAAAAGCAATCTTCCACTACCGGATTTTATTGTGCCTGTGCCGCAATCTCTTTATCGATCACTACAAGTCGGCTATAATCAGAGTCTTCTATTAGCCCAGCACTTGAGTCAGACACTCGATCGGCCTGTTCTACAACTTCTCAAAAGAAAGCGGCAGTTTTATTGCCAGATGAAAGTCGATCGTGATAGACGGCTCTTGCTCTCAGTGGACGATTTTGCCTGGAAAAGAGAAGTCTCGATTGCGGAGAAAACACTCTTGCTCGTCGATGATGTCGTCGGAACAGGCGCGACGCTCCGCGCCTGTGCTCAGCGGCTCTATGAAGGATTTCCTCTCAAGATCATCAAAATAGGTTTTCTCCAACAGGGGGAGCCGCAGCAGTTACATGTACCTGTCCGATAATCGAAACGCCTTCGTCGACAGATAGGCGGGGAGCGGTGATGTTCCCTTTGACCTCGGCATTGCCCTTAAGGATGAGGCGGTATTGGACGGTGATATTGCCTTCGACTTTGCCGGAGATCTCGGCCTCGTAGAGATCCATATCAGCTTTGACAAATCCTTCAGGACCGATGACGACTTTGCCATTCCCCTCAAACTCTCCTTCGAAGACCCCGTTGATGCAGATCTCTCTCTGGAAAGCGATTTTACCTGTGATAGTGATGTTGGTGCCGATTGTCATCTCAGGGCCGGTGTCGAGTTCTTGATCTTCGTAATAGGGAGCTTCTGTCTGAATGAAGGGGGAAGGAGCAGCCAGTGCGCGGCTCTCTTTTTGAATTCCTCGATCTAATAGACTTTTTGCGAACTTGAACATAAGCAACGACCTCTTTATTTTTCTATTATCAGGAATAAGATTATTATTCTTCTAAATTGCGACGGACAATTTCGATCTGCTCGCGGAGATTTTCATCGCTTTGGAGTTGCTGGCTGACTTTTTTCCATGCGTGTATTAATGTCGAATGGGTCTTTCCGCCGAAGGCAGAAGCGAGTTTCATCAGAGGATCGGTCATGAGTTCTTTGGCCAAGTACATTGCGACTTGCCTCGGGAAAGCGACAGTTTTTAATCGAGAGGAGCCCCTTAAGTCGCTGACACGGACTTCAAAAAGAGTGCCGACGCAGTGAAGAATATTATCGACAGAGACTTTTTTCTGAGGATTGTGCTGAAGAAGTTCTCCTAGGGTATTTTCGACAACTTCTTCCGTAACTTCTTTTCCCAAATGGCGGGAAAACGCCGAAAGCCGATTGATCGCACCTTCAAGTTGACGAACGTTATTGAAAATATGTTCTGCGATGAAGAAGGCTACTTTGTGTGGAAGCCGAATGCCGCGCAGCTCTGCTTTATGCTGCAAGATGGCGACGCGTGTCTCGATGTCAGGTGTCCCCACGTGAGCGACAAGGCCCCATTCCATCCGAGCGACAAGACGCTCAGAGAGTTTAAGTTGTGATGGCGGTTTATCCGACGTAATGACGATCTGCTTGTTTTGATTGATCAAACTTTCAAAAGTATTGCAAAACTCGTCTTCGAAATTAAGCCTGCTTTGCAAAAATTGGATATCGTCGACGAGTAGGATGTCAAGAGAGCGATAAAATCGCTTCATCCGGTCCATCGATTTATTTTTCAGGTTATCGACAATGTCATTGATAAATCCTTCCGTGGTAATGCAATGAATCTTGAGCTTCTTATGATGCTGTCGTACATAATGACCAATCGCGTGGAGAAGATGGGTTTTCCCAAGACCAACGCCGCCGTGGATGAAGAGGGGATTGTATGACTTGCCGGGATGGGAAGCAACTCCAAGCGCTGCCGATTTAACGAATTGGTTGGAAGCACCTTCAATGAAATTTTCAAACGTGTAATGGGGATTGAGTTTGAGGTTGTCTTGAGCAGGCGGAGCCTCTTCCTGAACAGATTGCTTTCTGACTTCTTCCAAGATGACGAATGTTAATGCAAGGCTTCCATTGGTTTTGACAGGAATAAAACCGGCGAGATCTTTTTTGTAGTTTGCAAGGAGATATTCTTGGACGAAGATATTGGGGACTTTTAACACGAGTTCATCGCCATCACTTTCAGCGACTTGGATAGGGGCGATCCAATTCTGAAATTCTGCTGCAGAGCATCTCTGTTGGATATAGATCAGGAAATCGGACCAGATGTCTGCCTTATTTTTGGTAAGCATAAGTCTAATGTTGTAACACTCTCTGGAATTTAAGTGTAAGACAGAAGCAGAGCAGAGGCTTGGTTTGCAATCATCGTATCGGAATGGCCAACGAGAGTTTTTGCTTGAGCAATCGCTTGCCTTCGATAACCGAGGGCAAAGAGAGCTTTGACGCGATTGAGCAGCGTCATGGGATGGTTGGGTTCAATTTTCAACGCTTGTTCAATCGTGCTCAAAGCTTGGAGATTATGACCGGTTTCTAAATAGAGCCCCCCCAGCGTTTGCAAATCATACGCGTCGTTTTGATTGAAAGTCACAAGAGCTTCAAAAAACGATTGCGCGATGTCGAATTTGCCCTGTTTGAGGTAAGCGAATCCTAGATATCTTAAATCTTCCAGTGCTTCTGCATCCCATCCGACGATTTCCGACCATTTAAGAGAGCTCATTGTACCTACCCTTTTTGGTACTGTTTACAACGGGACACAATATCTATCAAGTCTTTGTTTAACATGTTCATGAGCTTTAAGACTTGCAAAAGAAGGTCTTTTTCCAGGCTCCAGGCATCTTTGTCTTCTTCTTGTCCCGTTGCTCCTTGGATCCGAGCAACGAGCGTATCTTGCTGTTCGTCAGATCCTAGAAAGCCAACGAGCTGAGAAGTGAAGAGGCGCCGTTTTTGGGTGATGAATCCTTTTGGCATTTGGAAGGCAGCCCAGGTGGGATTGCGAGTATAGAGTCCTAAAAGAATTTCTATTTGAGACTGAGAGGTCGGCTGGTTAACATCAGAAACTGCATGCTTGGCAATGCTATCGGCATCCTGAGTGATCGGTTGCGTTTGCGTTAATAGCTCTTGATCTTTGGCCCATCGAATCGAAACATCGAGGGGGAGATTTGAGACGGTTTTAGGTTCAACCACGCGTTGCTTCCTTTTTTTGTAGGGCTGTTGAAGTCCGTTGAGTTTAACAACACAAGGCTTTTATACCAAGACGCTGTCTTGACCCCTTTTACTCCCTTTCAAAATTTGTCTCAACGCCCAATTTTTAAATTATTTTTACTGCTATTTTTTTGTATAGATTTATTTTAAAATAAATTTATATTACTTTTTATAATTACTTAATTTGATATAATTTTAGTTAAAATCAATCAAAACAAAAATTATGGCTATATTATCAAGAATTTCAACTTTTTCACACTCTTCAGGTCATTCTAAACCTAGAAGGATCTATCAATCCTCGGCTTGTCTTTCCCGAACGCCTTCAATGACTGGCCGTGCTTTTTCCACCCAGAATTTGAACAGGCTAACAAGAGGGGACGTTGTTCTTTTTCAAGGCGATTTTGAGGGGAAGGGTGGCGATGTGGTGCAACATAAAAATCGGCCTAACATTGTCATTTCTACAGATAAAGTGATGGAAGTGACAAAAAGGGTAATCTTAGCCCCTTTAAGCACTACTCCAGCACGTCACGAATTTGAAATTGTCATCCCAAGTAATAGTCTTACGGGAATTCATAAACCCTCTAAGGTTATGACAAATCAAGTCCGTACTGTCGCATTGGACGACGGTTTTATTAAAGTCGGTTCAGCTCATGACTATCTTTCAAAAATTAATCAAGCAGTGGCGACTTGTTTGGGAGCGTTTAAAATCACTCAACCACCGGGGATTGCTCAAGGCGATATCGTAGAGATCGATTTTGGAAGTTTTACGCG
>DASUCX010000048.1:0-5219 GCA_036275855.1 Rhabdochlamydiaceae bacterium | reverse complement strand
GTTTCGATCCTAGGTCTCACCAATGATGCCCATGGCTATATTATTTTACCCGAGGCTTGGCGCAAGAAAACCTTTGAATCCAAAACCTCCTTCGGAGGGGAAAGTTATGGAGATGAGGTCGAACAAAAAGCGATTTCTCTCTTAAAGAGTATTCAGTAATCAAAAAATGGGCAACCTGAGCTTGAATCAAGGTCCAGCAGGTTATGAGTCTGCTGACTCCCAATACTTTACAATACTCACTCACTGATCACAGCAGCATGATAGCAGGAGCGCAATCAAGTTTTCAATTGGTATGTGATGAAGCCTGCTGTCCGAAATAGGCCGTTACTGTGCCAAACTTTTTTGAAAACGATTGACTTTCCTTTTCTAGAATGGAAAAATCTTCTTCTACTTCAAAGATTAGGAAGAGCAAGTGCCGAAAAAACCAACAAAGTCTTTAGCCAAAGTAGATGCCAAAATCATCATCCCTGCTGGCTATAAAGAACTTCTCAATGAGCTCAAAGAAAAGATCCGAAACGCACAACTCAAGGCAGCCCTAGCTGTTAATGAGGAGCTCATCCGGCTGTATTGGGATCTTGGTAAGACAATTATTAAGAAGCATCGTCAGGAAAAATGGGGCTCAAAGGTAGTCGATAATATCGGCATAGATTTGCAGCAGTCTTTTCCTGGAGAAGGTGGCTTTTCACGATCTAACATCTTCTATATGAGGTCCTTCTATCTGGCATATGAAATTGTCCAACAAGCTGTTGGACAATTGGAATCCCTGCCCATTTTTCGAATTCCCTGGGGACATAACATAGTCCTGCTAACAAAATTGAAGGATAACGATCAGCGCTTATGGTATGCACAGCAGGCGATCAAAAACGGATGGTCCAGGAATGTTTTAGTTATGTGGATCGAATCTGATTTGTATGGTCGTAAGGGGAAAGCCATCAACAACTTTGCTTTAACCCTGCCAGAACCTCAATCTGATCTTGCTGTTGAATCGCTGAAAGATCCTTACTGCCTGGACTTTCTTACCCTATCAAGGGAGGCTCAAGAAAAGGAGATTGAGCAAGGTTTAATCGATCACTTGCAGAAGTTCTTGTTGGAGTTAGGCCAAGGCTTTGCTTTTGTTGCAAGACAGTATCACCTGGAAATTGACGGGGAGGATTCATACATCGACCTTTTGTTTTACCATTTCAAACTTAAGTGCTTTGTGGTGATAGAACTGAAGGCTGGCCCATTCAAGGCGGCAGATGTAGGTCAGGTCAGTTTTTATCTCACAGCGGTCGATCGTTTAATCAAGCAGCCTGAGGATAATCCAACCATTGGCATTATCCTTTGCAAAGAAAAGAAGAAGATCACAGCTGAATATGCGGTGAGCAATCTCAAAAGTCCCATTGGGGTATCAAGCTATAAAGTGAAGTTTCTGGAAGAACTCCCTAAAGAATTGAAGGGGAAGTTGCCAACCATTGAAGAAATAGAAGCTGAGCTAAGTAACGAAAAGAAAACCAAACAGCCCCATCAAAAGAAACGCAAGAAATGATCCTTTTAGGGTGTTTATTAATCGTGGATAAAGATGGTTGATCTTCCCCAAAAAATTTTCTGCTATGAACCTATCCGGAAAGTCTAAAAAATTGGATTTTGCAGGATTTTTTGTTAAATTTTGCAGCCGCTTTGCAGGACATACTTGAATAAGTAGGCCAAAAAGCGGCTGCAAAATATGACAAAAAAGCCAACTTTTAGACTTTCCGGATAGGTTCATTCCAGGATCAAGCTCGCTAAGATCATATATAAAGAATGGAAAGAAAAAAGAGGCAAACAATGACTAAAGCAGCTGAATACGAACTCGATGAAGACAATATTTTTGCCGCTATTGGAAGAAAAGATGCTGACGAGCTCGTTGCAAGATCCGAACTCTTAGACGAAGTCGGCGACCTCATTGAAAAAAGTGGACTTACTCAACACCAAGTCGCTAAAAAACTCGGCATTAAGCAATCCAAAGTCTCTATGCTAGTAAATGAGCATCTTTCCGAGTGCAGTGCCGATACTCTACTCCATTATCGCGCCATTTTGGGGCTCAGGCTGATTCTAAAAAAATTTTCTTGGATTCGGGTCGATTGTGTAAAAGATGCGGAAAACCGCATGAAAAAAACAAAAAAAACATTTAGAATAAAGTCATAAGCAGGACAGTTTTTAGGCATGTGAGGGTGGAATGGGACTGAGTGAAAAGGAACTCGATTATTTGGAAGAGCATATTCCGGAGCTCGCTGAAGTCGCTTTCAAGCAAGCTTATTGGGCGGCGCTCGCCTCTGGAAGTAGTGTTTTAGTGAGAGAAAATGGAAACCTCGTTGAGGTGTTTCCAGATGGTACACGGAAAGTGATTAAACCTTTTCCGCCTTCAACTCCTGTAGCTATAGGGCAAAAACTGGAATTTCGATGAATCAAGACGTTCCTCGCTTTCGTATGTTTGCTGGGCCTAATGGGTCAGGCAAAAGTACATTCGAAGGCTTTACCGATTCGGATGCTCAGACTCTTTTTCTAGCGTCATGAGATGCTTGATTTCCAGCTGTGATTCAGCAATCACAGACTGCTGTCCATCGACATCGATGACATAGAGCATCGTCTTCGGGCTTAAAGGCCTTTTTTCGATGATTTTAATCGACTTATTGCCTCCTCCACTCCAGCGGCCCTGGCCGATCTTTTTCAGCAGCCAAACCGTCAGGAAAATCCCAACAATGAGGACGATCAGTGCCAAGAACATTTTTAAAAAGGCGCCTTCATATCCCGGAACCATATCGATCGGGTGGACACCTGGGGAAACATCAGGGGGAACGTCAGGAGCACCTGGAGATGCATCCGGAGATGTACTAGGGTCTATCGGAGCCATTCCGGCTCCCAAAAGCAAAAAATTAACAAGTTGCAGCATGCTTCTATCATGAGTTGTGTACCGTTTTTTTGCAAGAAACTGGTATAATGGTTCCATGAAAGCCGTTGAACTTGCCCTCAAAGCCGGAAGAAAACGACAAAGCGAAATCACCCGCTTTGTTCACTGCTGCTTGGAACATCCGGAAAAAGACAGCGAGGCTATCCCTACCTACGAAAACTTCTGCTTTGCCCTCGCGCTTCTGCGCAGCCGGATCGCTGATCATGTTTTAGAGGCAAAGGCCCTTCTTGAAAAACTGCTGGCCTTCCAGGTCAATGGGGAGCTGCCCGTCTATCTCCACGAATATCCTCTCTGCCGCTATGCGGGCCTAAAATCCAAACTCACCCCTGTCATTTTTTTCATCTTGAGAGATTTCCATTCCGTCTTAGGAGAAAAGCTCCGCGCAGAGCTGCAAGCTGTTCAAGGTCCCCTTCAAGCCTCTTTGGAAGAGATCGTTTCTCCTGAATCTCCTGAGGAGTGGGCAGAATTTTTAATCCACTCCCAAATCACAGGCAAAGATAAAAGTTATGCCTTGGAGCACTGGGATAGCACCTGTCTTTCTTTCATCGGACCTCAACGGCAAGAAAGAGGAGAGCCGGCGCTCACTCTCTACGATCTTTTCTTGGGCCAGTGGGGCGGCAAATATTCCACACGTGCGTTACAAGACCATCCTGTCCATCTCAGGGCTAGCCTGATCTATCCAGCTGAAATCACAACAACGACTCCGGCTCAATCTCTTCAGAGGCAATTTTGGGGAAATGGCTCTCCTACCCATTCATTGCTACTCAATACACAAGGCGCCCTTACCGAAAACGAGGGTGGCTTCCAAGTCACTTTGCAAGAAAAAGAGGTTCAAGATGAGATTGAAATTGCCTGCTTTTACAACCTGCATCCCGATACGACTGTGACCATCAACCACCAAAAGGCGACGTCATTTCAGTTAGGAGATACAATTCAGATCGTTTCAAAAGAGCGCCAGATTGAACTCTCCTTTCGTTTGATATCCGGAGAAGGGCGATTCTGGGGGCATCTCTACCGGGGCAATCGGCCCGGACAACTCTGCTGCAAAGGGGAGGATAAGCACGAAGCTTTTGATGGCGTGATCGGACTTCGGACGATTGAGAGAAATACTCAGGTCAATCTTGAGTTTTTTTCTAAAGTCATCTAAAAATAGAGCCTGAGAAATTTATTGGAATAGGTTCATGACTGACACTCCACTAGAAACACTGAGCCGGAAGTATTTTGAGATTGCAACACTCAATCTTCCTTCGGACCAAAAAGAGTTCGTCGCCTCTAAGTGGAATCGTATTCGGAATTATGCATGTCAAAATGCTGGCATCCGAAAATGGGGCAATCATCTTTTTAATCTCATCCCTGAGCAACAGACCGTTTTGGAAGAGTGTTTTAGAAGTCTGATCAAAGGTATTGAGATGACCGGATTTCAGCTCTGGAAAGAAGCAGGCAGCGATCGGCATCTCGAAGCAATATTCCGACTTTTTTTCGACGATCAAACGACTCTGAAAGAAGTCGATTTCTCGATGCAGGAAAAACTCGCCCTTTTCTGGAAGTATGACGATACGATCATTTCACAGTTCAGAACCCGATTCGAACAAATCTTCAAGGACTTTTACCACCAGTCAATCTGGACCCAGCACGATCCGCTTGTGACAGAAATGCTCATCGGCAACCTCATTGCCTTGTATCCGCTCTTTGACCCTGATCCCGGTTCCGATGTCGATCTGCTCCAGCAGATCGACGGGAAATGGCATCTTGTGAAATACCGAACAGAATCGATTCAGCTCGTTGAGTATAAAGTGCTGGCTTATGGATTGACGCCTTTGGAAAATGAAAAAGCCCTTCCGCTGATTCTTTTCTGCGGAACCCCTTATCCGGCTGCAAAAGGGTTTTGGGAAGCGATCAAAAGCGATCTGCATCCATTCCGCTCTGTTGGAGAAACGATCTTCCTTAAAGGCAAGGACAGTATCGATGCCTGGATGGGAAGCCGCCCTCAAGTGAAATGTTATGGACTGAGCCTAGGGGGAGCCCTTGCGTATTATCTTGGCAAGACCTATGGAGATCGCGTGACGATCTCTGCGTATGTCCCGCCGGGGCTCTTAATGAATCCCCTGGAAATGAAAAAAATCCATGGAGTCTCTTACTATCACATCGATGATTATGTCGCTTCTGTCGGCTATCACCCCACAGGAATTAACTTTACGTGCTATGGAGTGATCACGGAGGCCAAACGGAATTTTCTTCTTGCCCATGCTCGGCCTGTCGGATGCAATCCGACCCTTGTGATTGAAATTAA